>JALYGH010000486.1 GCA_030777205.1 Chloroflexota bacterium | reverse complement strand
CCCGGAACGCTTCCCGCGCCGCTCCGGCGTGGCGTCGAACCGGCCGCTCGGCGTCAAGCGGACGGCCGAGTCGCCATCCCCGCCACCCGGGTAGCGTGCCATCGCCCGGTCGCCCGGTGATCGAGCAGTATCGGTGCGCCGACGGGCAGGACGATCAGTCGGGGGCCGGCGGGCCGATTACCGCATGATCGTCGTGGCCGCGCCGAGCGCCGCCTGAATGAACGGGCTCGAGAAGACGCCGATGAACATGACGCCGAGCGCAGCCGCCGCAAGCGAGACGGCCGGTGCCGCCCCCACCCGGACCGGCCGATCGCTGACCGGCTCGATCAGGTACATCTGCCGGATGACCCGAGCATAGTAGTAGAGCGAGATCGCCGAGTTGATCACGCCAAGGATCACCAGGACGTAGAGTCCGCGCTCGGCCGCCGCCCAGAACAGGTACATCTTGGCGAAGAACCCGGCTAGCGGCGGGATGCCCGCCAGCGAGAGCAGGCAGATTGCCAGGATGCCGGCCAGGACCGGGGCCCGCTGGCCGAGGCCGCCGTACTGGGTAAGGTCCTCGCCTTCGACGTACCGCGAGACGGCGATCACGACCGCGAACGCGCCGATGTTGGTGAACGCGTACACAAGCAGGTAGTACATCACGCTGGACAGCCCGTTCGGCGTCGCCGCGGCCAGGCCCATGATCATGTAGCCGACGTGCGCGATGCTCGAGTAAGCCAGCAACCGCTTGATGTTCGTCTGGAGCAGGGCGGCGAGGTTGCCGACGAACATCGTCAGGATCGAGATGACGACGAACATCTGGACCCAGACCGTCTGGATCTCGCCCGCGCCGAGCGCCACGTCGAAGATCCGCATGATGACGGCGAACCCGGCCGACTTCGAGGCGACCGACAGGTAGGCCGTGACCGGCGTCGGCGCGCCCTCGTAGACATCCGGCGTCCACATCTGAAACGGCACGGCGGCGATCTTGAAGCCGAAGCCGGCCACCACCATCGACATCGCCAGCAGCGCGGCCGGCGAGGCGTTCGTCGTCAGCACCTGGCCGATCACGCTCAGGTCGGTGCTGCCGGTGATGCCGTACAGCAGCGCCATCCCGAACAGCAGGATCGACGTGGATACTGCGCTCAAGACGAAGAACTTCAGGCCGGCCTCGCTGGAGCGCAGCTCGCGCTTCGCCCACGTCGCGAGGAAGGCTAGCGAGAGCGCCGAGATCTCCAGCGACAGGTAAATGGTCATCAATTCCTTGGTCGAGGCCATCAGCATCAGACCCATCGTGCAGAAGAGGATCAGACCGTACAGCTCGGCCACGTTCTCGCGGACCCGCTCGGTGAAGCTCTCCGAGGCGAGCAAGACGAGCGCCGCCGCGATCAAGAAGATGACTTTGAAGTAGATCGCGAAATCGTCGATGACGGCCAGCCCGAAGAAGGCCGTCGTGTTCTGGCCAAGCAGGGCGACCGAGGCGACGATTGCGGCGGCGATGCCGACCAGCGCGAGGATCAGCATCGGCTGGCGATGCCGCCGCGTGTCGACGAACAGGTCCACCGTGAGGACGATGCTCGCCCAGACGGCGAGGATGACCTCGGGCAGCAGGAGGAGGATGTCACGCAGGGTGATGTCCGTCACCGAGGGCACCTCGCACGAGTGGAGTTCGATGAGTGAGGCAGGGCGCCGATAGTCGCGCTCGACGCGACCATCAGACGAACAGTCGCGCGATCGGCGCCACACCGACCGCGATCATGTCGGCCACCGAGCTCGGGTAGACGCCGGTGACGATGATGACGAGCAGCAGCGCCCCGACGACGAAGCGCTCGCGGCCGTCGGCGTCGGTGAGGTCGTGCCAGCGGTTCGAGATCGGCCCGAAGAAGACGCGCAAGAGCATCCAGGTGATGTAGCCGGCGGTCAGTACGATCGCGAATGCTGAGATCGCCGTGGCGAACGGCCAGGCGTTCCAGGCGCCGATGAACACCAGGAATTCGCCGATGAACCCGTTCATCCCCGGCAGCCCGAGCGAGGCGAGGCCGGCCATCACGAAGCTGGTCGCGATGAACGGCATCCGCTGGGCCAACCCGCCCATCTCCGGGATGATGCGGGTGTGGGTGCGGTCGTAGACCAGGCCGACCATCGTGAACAGCAGGGCGGTGATCGTGCCGTGGGTGAACATCTGCATCACCGCGCCCTCGAGGCCGGTCACGCTGAGCGCCGCGAGCCCGAGGACCACGTACCCCATGTGGCTGATCGACGAGTAGGCGATCATCTGTTTGAGGTCGCCGTCGATCCGCGACAGGGCCAGGTACGCCCCGTAGATTACGTTGACGACGGCCAGGACGACGAGCGCCGGTGCGAGTACCCGGGCCGCGTCCGGCAGGATGGTGATGCACAGCCGCACGAGCCCGTAGCCGCCCATCTTGAGCAGCACGCCGGCGAGCAGGACGCTGACGGCAGTAGGCGCCTCGACGTGGGCGTCCGGCAGCCAGGTGTGGAACGGGAAGATCGGCACCTTGACCGCGAACCCGATGTAGAGCAGCACGAACAGCAGGACCTGCGCCGCGATCGGGAGCGTGTGGGCGCCGTCGGCGATCCTGAACAAGTCGAACGTGCCGGCGCCCGGCGCGCTCGTCAGGAAGAAGAGCGCCAGGATGCCGACCAGCATGAACGCCGAGCCGCTGATCGTGTAGATGATGAACTTGATCGCGGCGTAGTCGCGACGTGGTCCGCCCCAGATGCCGATGAGCAGGTACATCGGGGCGAGCTCGAGCTCCCAGAACAGGAAGAAGACGAGCAAGTCGAGTGACACGAAGACGCCGGTGACGGCCGTTTGCAGGAACAGGATCAGCGTGAAGTAGAGCTGCGGCCGCAGCGTCAGGTTCCAGGAAATCAGGACGACCAGGAACGTCAGGAAGCAGTTGAGGAAGACGAGCGGCAGGCTGACCCCGTCGACGCCGATCCGCAGCCAGGAGCCGATCTGCGGGATGAACGGCACGCTGCTCTCGGCCTGCATCCCGCCTGCCCGAAGGTCGTAGCCCAGGATGAGGTACGTCGCCGCGAGCAGCGTGAGGCCGGAGAACGCCAGCGCGAACCCGCGCGCGGCGACGCCCCGGCCGAACAGCATGGTGAACAGGGCCCCAATCACCGGGAGCCAGAGGACCACGTGCAGCGTCAGTCCCACTCAGGCCTCGCAGTTCGTGAGCATGGGCTCTGGGATGACGACAGACGGCCGGGTGTCACCCCGACGAGTGCAACCGTGGTGTCATCCTGAGACAGGCGGAGCCTGTCGAAGGATCTGTGGAGAGTCGCAATCGGCGCAGTCCGGAGATCCTTCGCTTCGCTCAGGATGACATTCCTGCGAGGACGACAGTCGTTACCTTGGCTGGAGCCATCCAGCGAGCGGCGGCGATCCATCAGACCAGGTTCCGCAGGACGACCGCCCAGAGGGCGATCAGCGCGACGCCGGCGAAGACGGCCAGCGCGTATGCCGGGATGCGGCCCGTCTGGAGGGCCCGCACGCCGTCGCCGGCCACGCCGACCCCGCGCGCCACACCGTTGACAATCCCGTCGATCACCGACCGGTCGAACATCGCCGCCCCGAACGCGACGGCGATGATGAACTTGTCCATCAGCCAGCAGTACAGCTCGTCGATCCAGTAGCGATTCAGCAGCGTCGTGTAAACGCCGGCAAACCGCGCGGCGACCGCCTCGGCCGAGATCGACCGCGCGAGGTACATCGCGTACGCCAGGCCGATCCCGGCCAGCGCCAGGAGCGTCGAGACCGCCGCGAGCGGGATGCTCATCTCCGCCAGGTGGAAGTCCGCCCCCTCGAGGTACTGCCCGAATGGATTGCCGAGCGGCGGCGCGCCCCAGAACCCGACCAGGATGCTCGGGACGATCAGGATCAGCAGCGGCACGGTCATCGAGGCCGGCGCCTCGCGGATGTACTGGGCATCGGCCGGGCCGCGGTACTCCCCGAAGAAGGTCAAGAAGATGACGCGGAACATGTAGAAGGCCGTCATGAAGACCGTGATCATCGCGAACAGGAACAGCACCCAGTAGATCGCCCCGCCGCCATGGGTCGCCTGCTCGAAGGTGACGAGCAGGATCTCATCCTTGCTCCAGAACCCGGCCAGCGGCGGGATCCCGGCCAGCGAGAGCGCGGCGATGATCATCGCCCAGGCCGTGATCGGCGTCCGCTTGAGCATGCCGCCCATGTAGCGGAGGTCCTGGGCGCGCGGCGGGTCGAGCGGGTCGATGTCCTCCGGGTCGTGCGCACCGGCCCGGTGGAGGATGTAGATCACGCTCCCGGCCGTCAGGAAGAGGAGCGCCTTGAAGAAGGCGTGGGTGAACAGGTGGAACATCCCGGCGCCGATGACGCCCGCGCCGAGCCCGAGCATCATGTAGCCGAGCTGGCTCACCGTCGAGAAGGCCATCACGCGCTTGATGTCGGTGGCGACCAGGCCCATGCTGGCGGCGAAGATCGCCGTGAAGCCGCCGATGAATGCGACGGTCAGCAGCGCGACCGGGGCGTGCTCGTAGACCGGCAGCAACCTCGCGACCAGGTATACGCCGGCCGCGACCATCGTCGCGGCGTGGATCAGGGCGCTGACCGGCGTCGGGCCCTCCATTGCGTCGGGCAACCAGACGTGGAGCGGGAACTGGGCCGACTTGCCGACCGCGCCCATGAAGACCAGCAGCCCACCGATCGTCGCGGCGGTCGTCGTCAGCTCGCCGGTCTCGGCCATCGCGGCCAGCTCGGCGAACTCGAGCGTCCCGGTCTGCCAGAAGAGGTAGAGGATGCCGAGCAGGAAGCCGAAGTCGCCGAAGCGGGTGGTGACGAACGCCTTCTTGGCCGCCATCGCGGCCGAGGGCTTCTTGTACCAGAACCCGATCAGGAGGTAGGAGCCGAGGCCGACGCCCTCCCAGAACAGGTAGATCACGAGCAGGTTGTTGGCCAGGACCAGCCCGAGCATCGCGGCCGTGAACAGGCCGAGGTAGGCGAAGTAGCGGGCGAAGCCGGGGTCACGGACGAGCGGCGGGGGCGGGCCGTGGTGAGCGCCGCCGTGGGCCGTCCCGGCGTGGGCCGCGTCATGGCCGTAATCGGTCGCCCGTCCGTGCTCGGTCGGCGTCGTCACGGCGTCGTGCGTCGCGAGCCCGCCCTCGCCGGCCTCGCTATGGGTGACCGACGCTTCGGGATGGCCTTCGCCCTCGTGCGCCTTCTCCTCCGGCTCCCACATGTAGCCGCGCGAGTAGATCTGCACGAGCAGGGCGACCGTCGTGACGACGATGAGCATCAGGGCCGACAGCGGATCGACGTGGATGCCGAACGGCAGCGCGACCGCCGGGCTCAGCGCCAGCCAGGGGAACTGGGCCTCATACGTCTCGCCCGCCATCACCCGGAAGAAGAGCAAGTAGGAGATCGCGCAAGACGCGGCGGTCGCGCCGATGACCAGGAAGCTCGCCAGGTTCGCGGCCCGCAGGAGGAAGAGGCCGACGATCGCGAACGCGGCGAACGGGAGCGCGGGGACTAGCCAGGCGAGCTCCATGGCGCCCTAGCCCTTCAGCAGGTCGATGTCCTCGACCTGGATCGTGTGACGGAGGCGGTAGACCGAGATCACGATCGCCAGGCCGACGGCCGCCTCGGCGGCGGCGACGGTCATGATGAAGATCGCGAACATCTGGCCGGCCAGCTCCTGCGGACTGTTGATGTACCGGGCGAAGGCGACCATCATGATGTTGACCGCGTTCAGCATCAGCTCGATCGAGAGCAGGATGCCGACGGCGTTGCTGCGCGACAGGGCGCCGTACATCCCGATGCAGAAGAGGATGACCGCCAGCACGAGGAGGTGCTGGAGGCCAATCGGAGCCAGCGCCACGGCCTTACTCCTCCCGAGCGATGACGATCGCGCCGATCAACCCGACGGTCAGCAAGATCGACGCGATCCAGAATGGCAGCACGTAGGTGTTGAGCAGCAGCAGGCCGATCAGCCCGGTCGTCTCGACGTTCAGGGCCACCGGTCGCAGGTTCCACGGGTGCGTCACGACCACGCCGATCGCGATCGCCGCGACGACGAGCGCCGTCAGCGCCGCGCTGATCTTTTGCCCCTCGGTCGTGCCGCCACTCAGGTCGACCTGGTTCGGCGTCAGCATGATCGCGAACAGCATCAGGACCATGATCGCGCCGACGTAGACCAACAGTTGGGCGGCGGCCAGGAAGTCCGCCGAGAGCAGCACGTACATCACCGCAACGCCGCCGAGCACCACAACCAGGAGCAGGGCGCTCCGGATCATGTTGCGGGCGAAGACCATGCTGATGGAGCCCACGACCATGAGCGCCGCGACCACGTAGAAGACGATCGCGACGATGGCGTCCGTCGCCGACACTCCTACCCCTCCTTGGGCGCCGGGCGGCCGAGACCGGCCGCGGCGGCTCGTTCCTTGTAGATCTTGGCCCGTTCCGCGGGCGAGAGCCCGGCCAGGTCCGCGGTGAAGTTGAGCGGACCGGTCCCCGCGGCTGCCTGCTGGGCCCCGGTGGCCGCTCCGCCGCCACCGCCACCTCCGGCCCCGGCAGCCACCGGGGCC
>JALYGH010000485.1 GCA_030777205.1 Chloroflexota bacterium | reverse complement strand
TCCGGTCCAGCTTCGCATGCTCGGGCGCGGGCAACTCGGGTCGGGCCGGTTCGCTCGTGGGCACGGGTACCTCCCAGCGTGGGCTGCCGTGGAGCGGTCGTCCGTGGAGCCAGTGTAACCGGGCGGGCCCCTGCCAGGGCAGCGGCTGTACGGACCGATTCTCCCGCCGGTGGCCCGGTCCCGTGGAGCGGCACGCCCCGTTCCGGCGGGGGCGAGCGACGATGGAACTCGGGTCCGAACCCGAACCCATGTCGGACACGGTACCCAATCCACGCCGCGCCCGTGCATGACGGACCAGCAGGAAGGTGATGACCTGGCCGGTGTCGGTATTGACCGCCAGGTACAGCCGGTAGCCGCGCAGGCGCCGGCCGTGGGTGCCGGACCGGCCCTTCTCGAAGCGGCCCTGCTTGCCCGCCCCAGCACGGCACCTGATGGGCATCGAGCGCCGCCCAGACCCGGCCGCGGCACGCTCATCACGGGCATGCCCCCCTTCCTGGTACACAGTACGGCCAGACTGATCGAGGACGCCATCAGCCCTCAACTCATCAGTCCGTCTCAGCCCCCCTCCAAAATGGCGGAAGTCGAGCGTAGAGCGCCTCCCGGGGACTGTTGCCGAACTCGCCTGCGCCGATCCGCGGCAGCGCCACGGCGGTCGGGAGCGAGTCCGGTCCCATTTGGGGAGGCTGTGCGGGAGCGAGTTTGACCGGCGCCGGGGATGGGCCTATAGTGCGCAGAGAAACTCCGAGGAGTGCGCCGCGGGTGTCACCGACGCTGTCCTGGGGCCTCGGTGCCGGCCTCGTCATCGCGGTCGTCGACGCGCTGACGGTGTTCGTCAGCGCCAACGCCGGGCCGGCCGCCGAGATGGTCCAGCTCGTCGACTTGCTCGCCAACATCGCGATCCTCTCGTTCGTCGGCCTGCGCGTCGGTCGCACGACCGGGGTCGTCCGCGCGGCGGCCGAAGCCGGCGTCATTGCCGGGGTGATTGCCGGTCTGGCCGGCCTGGCAGTCCTCTACCTGACGCGCCCCGGCCCCCCTCCGACCGCGATGGAGATCGTCCAAGGGCTCGCCCTCAACGTCGCGATGGGCGGCGTGATCGCCTGGCTGAACGGATTCTTCGGCGCCCGGGCACGCCAGGCCGGGCCGGGCCCGAGTCGGCGCCGCTGATTGCCCATCGTGAACCTGGCCCGCCCCTCTGGCCGTCCGGGGTGTGGACGGCGAGGTATGCTCGGGCTCGGTTCCGTGGCGCGTCAGGCGACGGCCTGGTCTAGAGCAGGCCGCGCAGCTTGAAGTACTCGGCGGCCCCGGGATGGAACGGTCCCTCGGGGTCACGGCAGGCATCAGCGGCGTCGAACCGAGCGGCCGCCGCGTGGATCTCCCGGACTCGCTCCGCGCGATCGCAGATCGCGCTCACGATCGCGAAGACGACCGCGTCCGGCACCGCCGCGTGGAAGCCCAGGGACGTGCCCATCGCCACCGTCGGGATCGCGCGATCGATCGCCCCGTAGGCCCCGGCCGGCAATTGGGCGGCGACCCAGCCGCGTCGGCTCAGCTCGTCGATGAGGGTACGGGGGAGCGACAAGCCCTTGAGCGGACGGATGGCGTTGGCGGCCTCGATGGACGGGGACGGAATCCCCATGAACTGCCAGAGCCCATCCACGCGTCCCTGTTCGTAGAGCGTCAACTGCTCGTGATAGTTCGCCGCGGGGACCAGGGCCCCGCCCCATTGCTCCAGGAGCGGCTCAGATATGCCGACGTATCCGAGCGCCCGCTCGAAGACCAGCCGGTCGACGGTTCCGGTGCGGTCGACCGGGATCCGCAGCGGGTAGCGCCGCTCGGCCCAGTCGTCGAGCGATTCCAGCGGGACGTCGGATCGCACGACGAGCTGGAGATGGCTGACGGTGAGGTTGGCGATCCCCACCCGCAGGTCCGGATAAGCCCGGTCGTACGGCTCGGCGCCGGCGAGGGCCGCGACGGTCATCGGCGGGTTGAGGATGGCCGCGGGTAGCTGGCCGGACCCAACCAGGGCGTGATTCATCACGCCGCCGCCCTCGACGACGCGGATGCGAATCGAAGGATTGACCTCCCGCACTAGCGCCGCCAGGCCCTCGAGCAGGAGGTACCAGCTACCGCCGGCCCCGCCGGCGGCAGCATCCAACTCGGTGGGTGGCAGCGGCCCTTCCGGGTGCCCCGCTGACGAAGTCTCGTGCCCGTTGTCGGCCATGGGGATCCTCCGCAGCACGTTCGGCGTATCGTCGCCGAACGCCCAGGTTGGCGGCCGTGCCGCCCGCAACTTGTCGGAGTTGTGGGTTCTGCCGAGTCCCACAACGGGACGGCACTCCCGGTATTCCCGACCGGCTCGATGAGCCGCCCACAACCGGCGAGTACTCCGGGCTACCCGAACAGGCGCTGGAGCAGCTTTGGCCCCAGCACCGCGAGCCCCACGAGCGCCGCCACGACGGCCGCGATCAGCACCCCGCCGGCCGCCGTGTCCTTCGCGATCCGGGCCAACCGGTGATACTCCGGACTCGCCAGGTCGACGATCGCCTCGACGGCCGTATTGAACGCCTCGGCGGCCAGGACCATGCCGATGGCGAGCAGCAGGACGCCGGTCTCGGCGGTCGTCGTCCCCAGCCAGATCGCGAACACGACGACGAGGACGGCCGCGAGCGTATGTACCCAGAAGTTCGGCTGCGTCCGAAACAGGTAGACGATCCCCTGGGCGGCGAACCCGAAGCTGCGGAGGATGCGCCGGACCGGCGCCGCCTTTGCGTGCGCGTGCACGGAGCCGTCGCGCGCCCTGGGCCGCGCATCAGTCGCGGCCGTCTCAACTCGCGCGTCCGTCGCCATTCGACGGCTCACCGGGTCAGTCCGAGCGGCCGTAAAGCGGCCTCTTCGCGCTCGCGCATGATCGCCTGTTCCTCTTCCTGCTCGTGGTCGTACCCCAGGATGTGGAGCAACCCATGGGCCACCAGATAGGCCAGCTCGCGTTCCGGCGAGTGCCCGTACTCCTCGGCCTGCGCGAGCACCCGCGGGTACGAGATGACGATGTCGCCAAGCTCGACCGGCTGGTCAGTCGGGGTGACAAAGCCGCGCTGATCGACCGTCGGGTCCACGAGCGAGAACGACAGCACGTCGGTCGGGCGGTCGACGCCGCGGTGACGCCGGTTGATCGCCTGGATCTCCTCGTCGCCGACCAGCGCCACCGTGAGCTGGACCGGCCCGCCAACCCCCTCGCCGCGGATGACGTTCTCGCACACCCGGCGCAACGCGGCGCGATCGGGGCGCGCGCCGGTGGCCCGGCGGACCCGAACCCGCAGCTCGAGCGCCGGGCCGTCCGCGTCGCTCGAGCTGGGGTCAGCGGCCGCCATCTCCGACCGGGGCCGGCAGCTCGCCGGCGGTCTGCGGCGCCAGGGCCGGGCGGGGCCGCTCCGGATACTCGATGCGCGGGTGGTACATGCCGGTCAGGATGGCGCGGAACGCGTCCTTGATCCGCTGGATGTCGCGCAGGGTCAGGTCGCAGTCGTCGAGCTGCCCCTCGTTGACGCGCTGCATGATCAGCTTGTCGACCAGCACGGTAATCGCCTCGGCGGAATGATCCTTGCTCGCCCGCGCGGCGGCCTCCACCGAGTCGGCGAGCATGATGATGGCGCCCTCCTTGGAGTACGGGCGGGGGCCCGGGTAGCGGAACCGCACCGGATCGGGCGCCGCCTGACCGGTGCACGCGGCCGCGTCCACCGCCTGATCGTAGAAGAAGCTCACCAGCCGGCTGCCGTGATGCTGGGGGATGAGGTCGCGCACGACGGGCGGGACGCCGTACTGCTCGCACAGCTCGACCCCATCCTTGACGTGCGCCCGGATGATGTCGGCGCTGACCTCCGGCTCGAGGGTCTCGTGGACGTTCTCGCCGCCGGCCTGGTTCTCGACGAAGAAATACGGTCGGCGGAGCTTCCCGATGTCGTGGTAGTAGGCGCCGACGCGGACGAGCAGAGGGTCGGCGCCCACCTCCTCGGCCGCGCGCTCGGCCAGGTTCCCGACCATGATGCTGTGGTGATAGGTGCCGGGCGCCTCCATGAGCAGCCGGCGCAGAAGTGGCTGGGTCGGGTTCGCCAGCTCCAGGAGCTGCATCGTCGTCGTGATGCCGAAGATGCGCCCGAGCAGGCTCAGCGCGCCCACCGCCAGCGTCGCCGACAGCAGGCCATTCACGCCGCACTCGGCGGCGAGGACGAGCAGCATCTGCCAGTCCTCGCCGCGCTGGGCAAGCTGGAACGCGAGCACGACGAACGCCTGGGTCACCGCCACCAGGAAACCGGCGATGAAGAAGTTCAGGAACCGCTCGCGCTTCCACACCGCCGCCGCGGCGACGACGCCGGTCACCAGGCCCATCGCGGCGACCTCGAGCGACGTGCCGGCCACGAAGGCGACCAGCACCGCGAGGACCGCGGACAAGATGATCGCCAACCGACCGTCGAGCAGCGTCGCCACCAGCATCGCAACGGCCGGCAAGGGGAAGACGTACACCCAGAGCGGGCGCTCGGGCAGCACGATCTTGGCCGCCAGCACGGTCGCGATCACGAGGCAGGCGATCAAGGCGAGCCCGCGGTCGCGAGCGAGCAGGTTCGGCTGGAACACCAGGATGTAGACGCCGAGCATCCCGATCGCCAGGAAGGCGAACGCGCCGGCCGCGCCGATCTGACGCCAGTCCGCCGTCGGATCGCGCAGCCCGAGCACCTCGAGCTTCTCCAGGTCGGCCGGCCCGATCACCTGACCCTCGCGCAGGACGACCTCGCCCTTCTCCACGGTGATCTGGACCGGCGCGACGGACTCGGCCGCTTCGCGCCGCAGCCGGGCCGTCTGCTCACGGTTCGGGACTAAATTGCTGGCCACGAAACGCCCCGCCAGCTCGACCGCCAGCGCCCGCTCCGACTCCGTAAGCTGGTCGCTCGCTCGGAGCGGCAGCTCGCGGACCACCTCGGCAACGCGCCACTCGGGCAGGCGTTCCTTCATGACGTCCCAGAGCAGTCGCTGACTCTCGCTCGAGACCATGTACCAGCGCGGATCGTCGATCGCGACCAGCCAGGTGGCGTGCGGCTCTTCGAGCGGCGGCTGCCCGAGTGTCGCGACTTGCGCGCGTCGTTGGTCAGGCGTCAGCCCCGGCGCGTTCCGAGCGGCCGAGATACCCTGGAGGAGCTCGTTCAGCCCGGCTCGCTGGCGCGGGACGATCGACGGATCGATCTCGACGACTTCTTCGACGGCGCTCGCTGCGCGGTCGCGCTCGGCCTTGGTCCGGACCTGGCTCGTGTAGGTCAGCTTCCGAGGCGACCGAATGTTGGTCTGGCTGACATCCCCCTCGCGGACCTCATAGGAGCGCGGCAAGATATTGACGCTCAGCAATGCCCAGACGGCGAGCGCGAGCAGAACCGTGAAGCCGACGGTCCGCGCCACCTGCTGCGAGAGCGTCCGCCCGGACCGGCTCCGCACCCTCCTCACCTTCGGCATGGCGCTCTCCCCGCTACCACGCACTCACGCGCACGACAGGTATCGGACATCGTCGACCGGATACGGTTCACGACGCGCCGCGACGGCGAGCACACCGACGTTCACGAGGCGCCCAGCAGATCCCTCACGATGGTGTTCACCATCTTCATGTCCGCCTTGCCGCGCAGCCGCTGCGACAGGGCCGCCATGACCTGACCCTGCGCGCGCGGGCCGCTCGTGTCCATCGTCGCCAGCACGGCCCGCACCTCGGCTTGGACGTCCTCGCGCGACATGAGCCGGGGCAAGTACCGCTCGACCGTCGCGAGCTGGGCCTCCTCGTGGGCGACCAGGTCGGCGCGATTCGCGGCCCGAAACTGCTCGATCGACTCGCGGTGCCGCTTGGCGATCCGCGCCACGACCGCCGTCGTCTCCTGCTCCGTCAGCGGATGCCCGAGCGCGATCTGCTCGTTCTTGAGCGCCGCCCGCAGCATTCGGATCGCTTCGCGGCGCTCGGTGTCGCCCGAACGCATCGCTTCTTTCAAGTCGTCCGTCAACCGCTGCTCGACGTCCATGCGAGTGCGCGCACTCCAAGCGCCGCCCGGCGGCTCGCCGCTTGGCGATCCACGGGCCCAGTTCAAGTGCGCAGTATAGCACGGCGTGCGCGCCCCGGTTCGTTATGACACCCTGGCCGCACAGCAGCACCAGGCCGCTCCGGTCGATCGCGTGCCGGCGCCCGCTGGCCCGTGCGGGCGTCACAGGCACCCCGCCTCGCGTATAGTCGTGGCATGGGTCCGTTCGACTGGCGGCGGCTTTCGCCGGAGCACTGGTTCGCCGACGTACCGGAGCCGATCGACCATCCGCTCTACGTCGTGCTGGCGGCCGTGCAGACCCTCGTCTTTGCCGCGGCGGTGTTCGCCTGCCTGGTGGCCGATCCGCTGCTGGCCGATCGGCCGGCGACGCGGCGCGCGGTCGGCCGGGCAGCGGCAGTGGCGGCCGTCCTGGCCGCCGTCGGCCTAGTGCTGCTCCTGTTCCGCTGGCACCCGGTCCCGTTCTTCTCCAAGCGGCTCTGGCTCTACTTGTGGTGGCTCGGCGTCGCGGCGGCCGTCGGCTGGGCGGCGCTCCGCGCCCGGC
>JALYGH010000484.1 GCA_030777205.1 Chloroflexota bacterium | reverse complement strand
CGCGGCGGCGATGCTGCGGCTCAGTCCACATGCTGACGATCAGCGCCTCGGGCTCGCCGCGGACGTAGCCCGGGCGTGGCATCAACGTGCGGAGCTGGATGCCGCCCCCGGCCACGATGCTACCGTCCGCCTCGACGACCCATGCGTAGAACGTCCCCGCCGCTATCGCTCGCTCGACGTACCGACGCACGGCCTCCTCCAGCTCGTCGGCGTCCGCGGGCGCGAGCAGACCGGTCGCGGCGAACATCGCGCGGCGTTGGTACGCGAGCACGCCGACGTCCGCCGCCGTCGCCTCGCGCAGCGTGTAGCGGTCCGCGGCCGCCACGCCGCGTCGCTCGGTGCTGCTGCTGTTCCCTGGCATCCGGCGTCGTGCCTCCCGGTCCGTTTCACATCGCTACGAGACCGCGGCAAGTACTCGTGCGATCAGGATGATACGCGAGGCTGCCGAGGCTCCCACTGCCCTCATCCCCGTACCTTCGCGGCGTCGCCGCCGATAGTTCGGCGCCAGAAGCCAGAATCGCGCCGATTGCTGGAGACGGTTGCCGGTGGTACGATTACCCTTGGCGCGTCTCTCGCTACCGGGCGGACGATCGAGCGCGCAGCCCTTTGCCCGGGCAGGTCGGTGGCCACCCCGAATGCGGCTCCGCCTGCCACCCCGGCCGCATCCAAAGGAGTTGCCGATGCTCCGCGTCGCCGTCCTGAGCGTGCACACCTGCCCGCTCGCCCCGCTCGGTGGCTGGGAGACCGGCGGCATGAACGTCTACGTCCGCGAGCTGAGCCGCGAACTGAGCCGACTGGGCGTCAAGACCGACGTGTTCACCCGGCGCCAGGATCCGGACATACCCGACATCGTCGCACTCGGCGAGCACGCCCGGGTGATCCACATCGAGGCCGGACCGCCGCGCAGCATCGACAAGTATGCCGTCGTGGACTACCTCTCCGAGTTCGCCTGCAACGTCCAGCGGTACCGCAACTTCCTCGGCGCACGCTACGACCTGATCCACTCCCATTACTGGCTGTCGGGACGGCTCGCCGCCCTCTTCAAGGAGCACTGGAGCGTCCCGGTCGTGGCCATGTTCCACACCCTCGGCGACATGAAGAACCGCGTCGCCCAGGACGCCGCCGAGCTCGAGCAGCAGATCCGCGTCGACATCGAGCGGCGGACGATGGCGATGGCCGACCGCATCATCGCCGCCACGAAAGTGGACCGCGAGCACATGGTCCAGGGCTACGACGCCGATCCGCGGCGGATCAGCATCGTGCCCGGCGGCGTCGACCTGGAGCTCTTCCGGCCGGGACCGTGGGCGGCCGCCCGCGCGGCGCTCGGCCTCGGGTCGGAGCCCACGCTCCTGTTCGTCGGCCGCATCCAGCGCCTCAAGGGCATCGACGTGCTGATCCGGGCCGCCCATCTCCTCGGCGAGGCGGCCGGACCGCCGCGGGTGCTGATCGTCGGCGGGGCGGGACGCGGCGCTTCGGAGGAGGCCCGCGAGCTGGCCCGACTGCGGGCGCTCGTCGACGCGCTCGGGATGGCCGACCGGGTTCGGTTCGTCGGCGCCGTCGACCAGGCCCGCCTGCCGCTCTACTACCGGGCCGCCGACGTAACGGTGATGCCGTCGACGTACGAATCGTTCGGGCTCGTCGCCGTCGAGTCGATGGCCTGCGGCACGCCGGTCGTCGCCTCGCGGGTCGGCGGCCTCGCGACGATCCTGCGGGACGGCGAGAACGGGATGCTCGTGCCGTGGCGCGACCCGCGGCTGTTCGCCGACAAGATCGGGGCGATCCTCGCCGACCCGGCCCTCGCGGACGAGCTGTCGCGCGGCGCGCTTGCCACGGCCGCCCGCTACGGCTGGTCGGCGGTGGCCGAGCGGACGCTCGCCATCTACGATTGCGTCACCCGGCGGCCGGCCCGCCGCGCCTCGACGGCGGATTGACACCGTCCTATGCTCCGCCCATGATGCACGCTCGGCGCGGGGCTCGGCGTTGGGGGCGCGATGTCCACGCTTGACCTCCTGCGGCAGCTCCAGGCCGCCGACAGCGCCATCGACGCCGGCCGCGCCCGGCTGTCGGCCGTCCACGCCACCCTGACGGATCGGCGCGAGTACGAGACGGCGCGGTCCGAGCACGCCGAGCGGACCGAGGCCCGCCGCCGTGCCGAGGCCGAGCAGCGCGACCTCGAGCTCCAGGTGGCGACGCTGCGCCAGCAGCTCACCGACGTCGAGGGGAAGCTGTACTCGGGCTCGGTCCGCGACGCCCGCGAGCTCCAGAACCTGAGCCGCGAATCGGCTCAGGTGAAGGCGCGGATCGGCAGCCTCGAGGAGCGGCTGCTGGACGTCCTCGGCGCCGTCGAGGAGGCCACCGCCGCGCACGCCGACGTCGAGCAGCGCCTACGTACGATCGTCGCCGAGCGGCGCAAGACGGAAGCGGCCCTCCTCGAAGAACGCAAGGTTCTGGTCCGGTCGATCGAGG
>JALYGH010000483.1 GCA_030777205.1 Chloroflexota bacterium | reverse complement strand
GCGCACACGCGGCCAGCAAGCCCACGCCCGCCAGGCCAACCGTGCCCAAACGCAGGAACTCGCGCCGTGACACACCACGCTTCATTGCCACCAGGGAAACCTCCTCGCCACCAGGGAAACCTCCTCGTGCAGCGTGGCCGCCGCCAGCGTCGGCGCCGGCCCCACGATCCACAGCATCAACACGGGGTCGCCTCGACTGTGTACCACAGCGCCGGCGGCAGTTCAATCGCATCTGTCGAAGCTAACTTCGCGTTGCTGCAAGAGTGGTGGCGTGCGGGACCGCCGCGCACGAGCATTCGTTGAAGCCGGTGGAGTGATCCAGGGCGCCGGACTGATCGTAGGGAGCTCATCGCCGAACGTCGTCCGGGCTGAACGGTTGGCAAGCGTGGCAGACGTGCTGGACCGGGCCAGGAGGGTGCCGTGAACGCGGGCCGGGCTCGGTCCCGGGCTCGTCGCACGCCGAGGCGCAGGGGTGCCACGGCGATGCCCTTCTCGACCCAGCTCGACCGGCCGGACACTGCGCGTGGCGGCCAGAACCCGGAGGGAGGCGTACCTACGGTCGGGTGCCACACGGGCCTGTAATAGGTTGTTAATGCGGCTGGCGGCTGCCGTGGCACGCGCCGTGCCAACAGAGTATGCGCGCGGCAACACACGCCGTGCCAGTCCCCTCCTCAGGACCGTCCGGGCGAGCCCCACGCCCGGGCGGTTCACTTTTTTCTCTCGTTTTCTTCGGGTCGACCAGGAGGAACCATTCCGCCAGGTACGCCAGGCGTGCGGGAGTCTCTCCGCACACCCAGCGCGACTGGCTCGCCGAGACGGTGCGGTGGTCGTCCACGCCCACGCCGCCCGGCGCGCCGGCCGGCCCGAGCACCCGACCCAGCGCCGGCACCAGGAGTCGACCGCCCGCCCGACCGGACCACCTGCCGTGGCTGAGGACCCGGTGGTAGCCCCGGAACGGGTGCCCCGCGCCCGGCCCAGTGACCCTAAGCACGGCCGCGACCGTCCAGGGCGTCATCGCCGGCGCGTAGCGGAGGACGAGCACGTCGGCCGCGCTCGCCGCGAGCGTGGTGTAGGTACGCCCCTGTCGTCGCCGAACTCGACCTCGAACACCCCGATTCCAGCTCCTCGACCGCCGTCCCGTCCTGCCCTCGACACCCCAGGACACCAGGTTGCGAGGACGATTGTCAGGCGAGTCTCCGCGGGCTGACAACTGGCGGAAGAACCCTTGGCGCCGTGAACCTGGCCGGGGGCTGGTACACTCCGGCCGACCGCGCAGATTGCAAGTCGATGCGGTCTACATGGACCGAAGGAGGCGCATGGCTTTGCGCGCTGCATACCGAGACCTCGGCCGAGGGGGCGTCCGCGGTCCGCGTGTCCTGGGCAGCGAGCCGACCATCGCGGGCAAGCGGGTTCCGGTTCGCTCGATCGCCCAGGTCTTCGAGGTGGAAGGCGACGTTGGAAAGGTCGGGATGGCGGTCGGGGCTCTTACGGTCCGCGTCGCCGTCATGGCAAGATAGGGCAGGGCGCACGGATGGGCCAGGCGATCCTCCACGTCCACACGACCTACAGCGACGGCACGGCCACGACCGACGAGATCCTCGACGCCGCCGAGCGCGACGGCGTCGTCGACGTCGTCGGGTTCACGGACCACGACGACAGTCGCGCGTTCGAGGCGGCGCGGCGCTGGAAGGCGGCCCACCCGGCCAGCCGCGTCGAGCCGGTCTGGGGCGTCGAGCTGACCACCTGGGGCTTCAAGCACCTGTGCCTGTATCGGCTAACACCGCCGTTCCCCCCTCGCCCGCCCCGCAAGTTCCTCTCGCTCACGGCGGCCACGCGCTGGGCGAAGGCGGCCGGGGCCTTCGTCATCGTCCCCCACGTCGATACCACCTGGATCGGACTCGGCAGCCGGCGGCTAGAGCAGCTCGCCGCGCCGCTCGGCATCGACGGCTTCGAGCTGCTGAACCCGTACCACGGTTCGAGCCGCAACGTCGCCGCGCTCGCCCGGATGAACCACCGGCTCGAGCGGCGCCACGGCCGCCCGCTGCTCGCGATCGGCGGCAGCGACGCCCACCACCTAGCCGACCTGTACCGCGTGATCGTCGAGTTCCCGGGGCGCACGCCGGCCGACCTGGAGCGGGCGTTCGGCGACTACACGGCCTTGCCGCGCTGGGGGCCACTCCGGCCGGCCCCGCCCCTCCGCCTCCAGCTCCGCCAACATACCCGCGCACTCGTCGTCCACCCATCGGAGCAGGTCCGTGGGTGGGCCGGTCGTCGCCTGGGCCAGCGATGGAGCCGCTGAGGCCGCGTCGGATCGGCGGGGTAACAAGAGACCGCACTCCCAGATCCTGCTCCTTACTCTGGAAGGGGTTCTGGGAACGCGGTCTCGCTCACGATCCATTAGCTACAGGGACTCGTCCCCCGGCGCGATCAGGCAGCGCCGCGGTCCCGCTCCTGTTGTGCCCGACGCTGCTCGACGAGCCGCTTCGGAGGCCGACCGCGGCGCGGCAAGTCGTCGAACAGGCCGTCGGTAACGACGATTTGGCGGCTCTGGAACTCGTCGAAGAACGTCGGCCCGTTGCAGCGCGCGCAGCGGAGCGCGGCCCGGTTCGACAGTCTCACCTCGACGTCAGAGCCGCGCGCCAGGTAGGTGATCGCCGAGTTCGGGGCGCCCTTATCCTTGCGGGCTACTCCCGAAACATTGCCACAGTGGTAGCAGGTAACGTCCGCCTCCAAAAAGGCTCGGATGGTCGCTGGCATCCGGCACTCCTCCCTTACAGGTCCATTTGCCTGCACACGCTTTGCCCCGCCACAGGAAACGCCGGTCGGCGCCCGCGTATTCCAGTTCTGCGGGATGAGCGGGGGGCAGTTCACGACTCGTGCCACGATTGCCGGGGGGATTGCCATGGCGCGCATCCTGGCCGGAAGCTGAGCCGGGCGCCGGACTCCCTTCGCTGGCGACTCCGTCCATCGCGGGCACCGATGTCTCGGCTGACCGGCTGAAGCGGATGCCGGCCGCGGCGACCAGCTCCGGCAACGGGCGGCTGGCGCCGAGCGTGAGGCAGCCCCGAAAGTTCTCGACGGCCCGGCCGTGGTCCGCGCGACCGTCGAGCTGATCGACTGACTCGATGAACCCGCGCGGGATCTGGCGAAAGGCCGGGGGTACGGACCTCGCGGCCCTTTTCGGGTACTCGAGCCCCAGTTACGCGACCGGTACGGAGGTGTTCGCTGGCCGTAGCACCTGCGTCCCCGTCGGCGCCGATGCCCTGTGTACGATGACGGATGACCACGTGGTCACATGACGACAATGCTATGTGGAGAGCCCGATGTCACCTGCCGCACCCCAGCAGGATCGCACGATCCTGGTCGTGGACGACGACGTGGATACCCGCGCGACGCTGAGAATTGCCCTGGAAGACGAGGGGTTTGCGGTCGACAGCGCGGGAGACGGCTTGACCGCCCTCCAGAAGATCCGCCACCAGAGGCCCGACGCCATCATCCTGGACCTCAACATGCCGCGCATGGGGGGCGAGGACTTCTTGTACGCCTGGCGCGCGGGCGTCGAGGCGCCGGGCGTGCCGGTCATCGTCATTACGGCCGTCTCGAGGGGAGTCAGGGCCGAGGATCTGGGCGTCGACGCATTCCTGACCAAGCCGTTTGACCTCCCCACGCTCGTGCGGCACGTCAGGCACCTGGTCGAACCTGGCTCCGAACCCCGGCGGGCAACGAGCGGCGATACCCGAGTCGCGGAGCTGCGCGACATCGCGGATGACCTCGCCGACGCAATGACGGCGGTCATGATGAGTGCCGAGGAGGTCGCCAAGGCTCGGAACCTCCCGGACGACCTGCGCCCCACCGTGGTCACGGGGGCGGGCGCAGCCCAGCGCGCGTCCACCCTCGTTCGACGCCTGCAGCGCGTCGTCAGCACCCTGACGTGAACCTGGCGGCTCCTTGCGGATGGGCCATCCCGATGCCCCGGACGACGGTCGGCGTGGCTGCCTCCGTCGAGCATACCCAGGCGATCGTGTCCAAATCGCCCGATCCCCGCGCCCGGTCGCCAGTCGTTCAGCCCCATGCCGGCGCTGACCAAACCCGAGGCCGCCTACGGCACGATCGCCGCGCGCGTCACCTTGCCCTGGTCGGCCAGCTCGAACGCCTCGTTGATCTGCTCCAAGGGGAGCTTGTGGCTCAGCACCCGGTCCCAGGGATACGCGTCGCGCGTCCGCTGGACGAGATCCAGCGCCTGCTGGAGGTGCTCCGCTTCGTAGTAGACCATCCCGAGGATCGAGCGATTGTGCCCGACGAGCCACTGCGGGTCGAGCGTGTAGGTCAGGCCCGGGCTGATGTTGCCGATCTCGAGGTACCGGCCGGCCCTCCCGACCATCTTGATCCCCTCCGGACAGACCCGCGGGTGGCCGACCAGCTCGGCGACCACGTCGGCGCCCCAGCCATCGGTCAGCTCCATGACGCGCTGAATGCGAGCCTCCTCGTCCCGCAGCTCGCGGAAGTCGATCAGCTCGTCGGCGCCGAAGTCGCGGGCCAGGTCGAGCCGCTCCTGGATGCCGTCGATCACGATGACCTTGCCGGCCCCCAGCTCCTTGGCGACCGCCGTGGCGTAGATGCCGAGCCCGCCGGCGCCCTGGATCACGACGTAGTCGCCCAGCCGGAGCTGGGCGAGCTGCAGCCCGCCGACGACTTGCGACAGGGCGCAGTTGATCCCGGCGACCGTCTCGTCCGGCAGCCCATCCGGAACCTTGAAGAGCGCCGCGCCCGGCCGCAGGGGTAGAAGTAGCGCCAGATGACGCGGTCGCCCGGCTGGAGCGGGTTGCCGGCCGTATCGCGATCGAGCCCCTCGCCGAGGGCGTGGATCGTGCCGGTCATCTCGTGGCCGAGGATCTGGGGGTACGGCCGCCCGAACCTGGCGACGTCGAACTCGCCGCGCCACTGGTGCAGGTCGGAGCCGCACACGTTGGCCAGCGTCGTCTTAACCACGGCCGCACCCGGCTCGGGGTCCGGCACGCGGTACGCCTTGATCTCCATCGGCTTGCCGGGGCCGTAGAACGCGGCCGCCCGGCCCATCGTCGTCGCCACGTCATCCTCCCGCGTGGGCTTGGGTCGAGTGGGACCATCGCTGAGCGTGTCCGGTAGGGTAGGCACCGAGGCGACGCCCGGGCAACGTCGCTCGCATCCGATGGCTGGCCGGTAACCGTAGGCTCGGGCTACGCCTTGAGCGAGCCCGCGGTCAGGCCGGCGATGAAGCGGCGCTGGAGCAGCAGGAACAGCGCCAGGACCGGCAGGTTCGTGGCCAGGCCGGAGGCCATCATCTCGCCCCAGTTGACGCCGACGTCGGTCATGTTCAAGTAGAGGAACACCTGGGCCGTCCGCATCAGCGCCGACGAGGTCATGATCGAGGCGATCACGAACTCATTCCAGGCGTTCAGGAAGACCAGCAGCGCGACGGCGGCAAGGGCTGGCTGCGAGAGCGGCAGGACGATCGACCGGAGGATGCGCAGGTGCGAGGCGCCGTCGACGGCCGCCGCGTCCTCGAGCTCGCGGGGCAGCGCCTGGAAGAACCCCCGCAGCACCCAGATCGCCAGTGGCAGCGAGTGGACCCAGTAGATCAGGATCAGTCCCTGGTAACTGTTCAGCAGGCCGAGCTTCGCCATCATGATGTACGTCGGCACCAGGTTGACCAGGCCGGGGATCATCATCGGGGCGATGCAGAGGAACAGGACTATCTGGCTGCCCCGGAAGCTGATCCGCGCGAGCGGGTACGCCGCGAGCGAGGCCGCCACCAGCACCAGCACGACCGTCGAGAGCGAGATGAACGCGCTGTTGAACAGGGCCAGCAGAAGGCCATGCTCGACCGCGCGGACGTAGTTGTAGCCCGTGACTGGGTCCAGCAGGATCTCCGGCGGGAAGGCATAGACCTGGCGCTCGACCTTGAGCGAGGTCAGGAAGGCCCAGACGAACGGGAGGACCGAGAGGATGGCGACGAGCGCCATCGCGCCGTAGAGCAGGGCGTACTCCAGGCCCAGTGACGTCGGCCGGCGCGCGGCGGTCGGCAGGGGCGCGGTCGTCGTGGCCATCAGTAGTATCGCTCCGTGCGCAGCAGCCGGATGTAGGCGAGGGTCAGCACCAGGTTGAGCGCGAAGATGATGACCGCGATCGCCGAGGCGGGACCCATCCGCGTGTAGGTGAACGCCTCGTGGTACATCCGCAGGCTCATCGCCTCGGTCGCCGTACCAGGGCCGCCGCCGGTCAGGACGAGCATTGCCACCACGACGTTGAAGTCGATGATCGTCGTCAGGACGACCAGGACCAGGATCGCCGTCTTCATCAGTGGCAGGGTGACCGAGAAGAACGAACGGATCCGTCCGGCGCCGTCGATCGCGGCCGCCTCGTACAGCTCATGCGGGATGCCCTGGAGGCCGGCGAGCAGGAGCACCATTGCGTAGGGGGCGCTGCGCCAGACATTGACGGCGATCAGCGACGCCATCGCCAGGAACGGGTCGCCGAGCCACTGGACCCGCGGCAGGCCGAGCGCCTCGACGAATAGGGCGTTGAGCAGGCCGAAGTCCGCGTTGAGGATCCAGCGGAAGATGAGGTACGTCACGACGTACGACGTGACCCAAGGCAGGAGGGCGATCGTCCGGAAGGCGGTGCGGAAGCGCACCCGCTGGTTCCCGATCAGCGCCAGCGCGAACCCGAGGACGACGCTGAGCGCAACTGAGAAGCCGGTGAACGTGAACGACACTCGCACGCTGTTCCAGAACTTCGGGTCGGACAGCACCTCGGTGTAGTTGCGGACACCGACGAAGGTCAGCAACTCGACGAACTCGACCCGATACAGGCTGATTAGCACGCCGTACAGCGTCGGCAGGATGCTGAACAGACCGATCGCCAGCAGCGCCGGCGCGACCATGGCGTAGGGCAGCAGGTCGAGGCGGCGCCGGCTCGTCGGCGCCTCAACTCGGGGGACCGCCGCGATTGTGCTCTGTGGCTGCATCGTTCTCGGGAGGAGCAAGAATCAGGGAGAAGGAGAGAGGGAGTGTCAGTGCAAAGGCGGGCTGGGGTGTCATTCTGAGCGAGTCGTAGACTCGCGAAGGATCTCGTCCCTGGTCACCAAACAGGCGAGATCCTTCGACAGGCTCCGCCTGCCTCAGGATGACAAGCCCGTTACGCTCGCCTCCTTCGTCGCCTGACACCCCTCGGCGTTTCCGGCGCCTCGCCTCTCACGCCAGACTCCGCGCTCCTCCATCCTTGCTCCTCGACTCCTCGTTACTTCGGCAGCCGGTCGGCCGGGATGTCCGCCAGCAGCTTGTGGTAAGTGTCGCGCGCCTCGGCCATCGCCTTCTCGACGGGGACGCCGTCGTTGACCATGCTGTGGTACGCCTGGACGTAGATGTCGCTCGGGCGGACCGGCGGGCTCAGCAGCGGCGCCGACCACTCGCGCGCGGCCTGGTCGAACAGCTTCACGTACGCGCGGTCCGGCTGGTCGAACAACGGGTTCGCGGTCACGCTGGCCCGCTTCGGCTGCTGGCCGGCTACGTCGGCCATGATCAGGTCGGCGTCCGGCCCCATCCAGAACTCGGTGACCGTCATCGCCGCGTCCTTGTTCGCCGACCGGCTGGAGACGCCCATCGACCAGTGGTTGATGAGGACCGGTCCCCAACGCTTGCCGTCCCAGGTTGCGTAGCGGGCGAAGACCGCGTCGTCGGGCGGGAACTGCATCTTCTCCCGCCACGATCCGTAGCGATGCGTCCCGAACTGGTAGGCCGCGGACAGGCCGCTGACGAATTTGTTGTCGGCGTCCTCCAGGTTGTAGGTCAGCATCGACCGCGGCGCGATCTTGTCCTTCAGGACCCAGTCGACCGTCATCTGGACCGCCTCGATCATCTCCGGCGACGTCCAGTGGTCCGCGCGCCAATCGGGCGGGCCGAGGTCCGGGCGCCCGAGCCGGTCGTAGCTGAGCTGGTCGAACCGCGGGAGGGTCGCCCCTGACCCGCGGGACATGAACTGGTGCCAGCCCCAGACGCCCACCGTCGATTCGTCGAAGCCGGGCTGGGTCGGGTTCCGCCCCTGGCCGTCCTTTACGATCTTCTGGAGCGTGTCAGTGAACTGCTTCCAGGAGCGGATCTCGTTGACGTTGGCGCCGACCGCGTCGAACATGCTCTTGCGGTACACGATCATGTCGCCGAAGAGCAGCAGCGGCGCGATGTACTTCTTGCCGTCGTAGACGC
>JALYGH010000482.1 GCA_030777205.1 Chloroflexota bacterium | reverse complement strand
TCTCGGCGCCGGGCACGCGCCGGGTGACGTTGCCGAAGTCGGTCGAGCCGCGCCCCTTGCGCTTCCGCTCGCGGGCCACCGGGACGCCGAGCGCGCCGAGGTTCTCGATCATCAGGTCCATGATGGCCGCGTTTGGGACGGTGTTCTCGTAGCCCGGCATGTACTCGGTCCACTCCAGGCGGCAGCCGGTGGCCGTGGCCGCGCCCTCGGCACAGGCGACGACCTTCCGCACGACCGTCTCGAGGTAGTCGGACTCGTCGGCGCGGGTCCGGTAGCGGATCGCCGTGTAGTCCGGAATGATGTTCGCCGCCGCGCCGCCGGCCAGGATGATGCCGTGGATGCGGACGTCCGAGCGGACCTGCTGACGCAGCATGCTGACGGCGTTGTACATCTGGACGATCGCGTCGAGGGCGTTGATCCCCTCCTCCGGCATGCCGGCCGCGTGGGCCGCCTTGCCGTGGAAGTAGAACTCGAAGCCACGAGCGGCCAGCGATCGGTCGGGCGTGATGGCGTCCTCGGTGCCGGGGTGGAACATGATCGAGGCGTCGACCTCGTCGAAGACGCCGGCGTTGACCATGTGGACCTTGCCGCCCGAGTTCGGCGCCGCGCTCTCCTCGGCCGGCGTGCCGAGGACCCAGACCGAGCCGTCCAGCTCCGGCAAGACCTCCGTGAGCGCCAGCCCGGCCCCGATCGCGGACGTGGCAATCAGGTTGTGGCCGCAGGCGTGACCGATCTTCGGCAGGGCGTCGTACTCGGCCAGGATGGCGATGCGCGGCCGGGCACGGCCGGGGCCCAGGTCCGCCTTGAACGCGGTCGCCATGCCGGCCATGCCCGGGTCGACCCGGGCGCCGGCGGCGGACAGCATCTCGGCCAGCCGCTTCGACGCCTCGACCTCCTGGTGACCGATCTCCGGATGGGCGTGGATCCAGTCGGCGGCGGCGGTCAGCTCGGCGGCGTGGCGGTCGACGGCCGCGCAGGCGCGTCGCTTGAGCGCTTCGACATCGGGCATGCGTTCACTCTCATCGGTCGGCCGCTCGGCCGGGCGGCCGCGGCCGTGTCGTTGCGGCGAGTATAGCCCCGGGCTCGATGCTACCGGGGAGCGGGCGTCAGTCACGAGGTTGCGTTCCGCGACCGTCAAGATCAAGCGAGGTCATCCTGAGCGTCGCGAAGGATCTCCGGACTGACTTTGGTGATCCCTCCCTGCGCTCGGGGTGACAGGCGCGCCGGCGGGACACCCGTCATCTTCGACGTGGCGAGGTATTAGATTGCCTTCGGATCGCTCGGGATGACCTCGGGGCCACTGGTGCCCAGCCGCGTCAGTGCATCGCCCGTCACGCGGTACACCGTCCACTCGTCCATCGCGACGGCGCCGAGCGCCTTGTAGAAGTTGATCGACGGCTCGTTCCAGTCGAGCACCGACCACTCCAAGCGCCCGCAGCCCCGTTCGACGGCGATCCGTGCCAGGCAGCTCAGGAGTGCCTTGCCGTAACCACGTCCACGCTCCTCCGGCAGGACGAACAGATCTTCGAGGTAGATGCCGGGGCGTGCCAGGAATGTCGAGTAGTTGTGGAAGAACAGCGCGAAGCCGACCGTGCGCCCGTCGACCTCGGCCAGGAAGACCTCGGCGAAGCGGCGCTCGCCGAACAGGTGCTCGCGGAGCTGCTCCTCGGTGCCCGCGACCTCGTGCGAGAGCCGCTCGTACTCGGCGAGCGCCTTGATGAGCCCGAAGATGGTCGGGACGTCGCTCGGTCCGGCGAAGCGGATGGTGCAGGCTGGCGCGGTCATGCCCTCCTCGGTCCGCGGGTCAGCGGTCACTTGCGTCGTCGATAGGGGCACGCGGGCGGCGTCATTCGGACAGCGCTCTGCCGCGACAAGGTCCGGACGTTGTCGTCCTGGGCGCAGCGAAGGACCTCCGCATCGGCACTGCCCGGAGATCCCTCGCCACGCTCGGGATGACCACCCTGGCAGGACGGCGACCCGGCCCGGATGCCGACCGTGAGCGGGCAACCTTGGAAAGGATGGCAATCTTACTGCGGGCCGCTTACGGCCGCCCCGGCGGGAGCTCCGGCATCTGCTTCCTGGCCTTCAGCTCGCGGAGCTGGCGGTCGAGATCGCTCTCCTGCTCCAGGGCGGCGAACTGCTGGTCGAGCGTATCCGTGCCGAGCTCCGTGTAGGCGGCGGCGCGCGCCTCCTGCTCCTCGACGCGGCGCTCCAGTCGATCGAACTCGCCCATCGTGCCGACGCCGCGGATGCCCGTCAGCGTCTTGTGCATCGTCTCCTGGGCCTTCGCCGAGCGGCTGCGGGCGATCAGCAGCTCCTTCTTCGCCTCGGCCTCGTCGATCTTCGCCTGGAGCTGGCGCAGGCCGTCCTTCAGCGCCTGGACCTGGGCGCTGTGCGCCTGCCACTGCTCCTCCAGGCCGGCGGCCGTCTGGGCGTACGTGTTGCGGCGCAGCAGCGCCTGCTTGGCCAGATTGTCGTCGCCCTTCTCGATCGCCAGCTCCGCCTTGCGCTGCCACTCGTCGGCCTGCTGCTGGGCCTCCCGAGCACGGGCCTGGAGCCGCTTCTCGTCGGCGATCGAGGCCGCGACTTGCGTCTTGGCCTGGATCATCTGGTTGTTCATGTCCATGAGAAGCTGCCTGATCATCTTCTCAGGATCTTCGGCGCGGTCGAGCAGGTCGTTCAGGTTCGACCTGACGAGCGTCGACATGCGGTCGAGCAGACCCACGACTCTCCTCCTCGTTGAGCTCGGTGCCCTGGCGGGCATGTGTGCCCTGCCGAGACTTATCGCCCCCCACCCGGACGGGGTGCAAGGCTTGTCGGACGTTGATTATCGGGTACGCGAAGCGGCGAGTGATTGCGAGGCTGTCGCTCAGGCCTCGGCCTCGCGCGCGACGGCCTCGGCGTCGCGGAGGACGGGGCTGGTCCGGTCGTGGCCGTTCGGACCGCTTCCGTCCGCCAGGGCCGGCAGGCGATTGAGCAGGTCGGACACCCGCTGGCCGGTCAGGGTCTCGAACAGCGCCGGCGCCTGGGCCACCATCCGCGTCAGGTCCTCGATCATCTGGTTCGCGCCGACGCCGCCGCTGCCGCCGGTCGAAACGATCGTGATCTTGTCGACCTTGCCGAGCGGCTCGGCGAACGCCCGGGCGATCTCCGGCATGCCGGTCAGCATCTTGTCGAGCACCGCCGCCTGGTTGAACCCCTGGTAGGCGTCGGCCCGCGTCGCGAGGGCGGCGGCCTCGGCCTCGCCCTTCGCCCTGATGACCTCGGCCTCGGCCTGTCCCTGGAGCCGGATGACCTCCGCCTGGGCGGTGCCTTGGGCGCGGGCCGCCTCGGACTGCCCCTGGGCTTCGAGCACCCGCCGCTGACGGTCCGCCTCGGCCATCAGCTCGACCCGCCGTCGCTCGGCCTCGGCCTGCTTGAGCACCGTCGCCGCCAGCTCGCGCTCGCGACGCTGGATCTCGGCCTCCTGGACCTTGATCTGCTCCTCGCGCTGGACCCGCTCGACCCGGACCTGCTCGGCGGCGATCTGCTGCTGCATGATGGCGGCCTGGATGTCGTAGGCCTTGTCGGACTGGGCCTGGGCGGTCTTCACCGACCGCTCGTACTCGGCTCGCTTGAGCGCGAGGTCGCGCTCCGCCTCGGCCTGGCGCGTCTGGGAGGCCAGCTCGGCGATGACCCGCTCCTGGTCGGCGGCGGCGCGGGCGATGGCCGCCTCGCGCATCGTCTCGGACTGGCGGATGGCCGTGTCGCGCTCGGCCTCGGCCGTCGCGATGTCGGCGTTCCGCCGGACCCGCGCCACGTCCGGCCGACCCATGTTCGCGATGTACTCGTTCTTGTCCTTCACGTCCTTGATCGTGAACGAGATAACTTCAAGCCCCATCTTGTCCATGTCGGCGGCGACATTCTCGCGCATCCGCCCGGCCACCATCTCCGGCTGCTTGACGATCTCCTCGACCGTGAGTTGGCCGACGATGCCGCGCAGGTGCCCCTCCATCGAGAGGCGGATCAAGTGCTGCCGGTCTTCCGGCGACTTGCGCAGGAACTGCTCGGCGGCCGTCAGGATGCTGAGGTGGTCCGACTTGACCTTGATCTGGGCGACAGCCTCGACGGTCACCGCGACCCCCTGCTGGGTGTACAGGTCCTGCGGCGGCGCGACGTCGAACGACATCAACTCCAGCGATAGCTCGTCGGCGCTCTGGACCATCGGCCAGACGATCGCGCCGCCGCCCTTGACGACTTTCGGATGCCCGAGGCCGTACACGATCAGCGCCTGGTTCGGCCCGACCTTCCTATACAGGCCGGCCAGGATGCGCAGCAGGAGCAGGAGCACGATCGCCAGCAGGACCGCCAGCCAGACCACCGGGCTCACTAGCCAGGACAAGAGTCCTTCCATCTTCGTCCCTTCCTTCGCGGCACGTCGCGCCGCCACCATGGCGCAGCATGCGGCTCGCGGCGACCGGCCATGATGGGCCGCACGGCCGGGCATCAACGCCATCGGTCGCACCGGAGATGCCCCCGCGCGGGTACGACCGCCCAGACCCCGAGGTTACGGACCCTCGCCGGAGAGTTTACGCTTCCCCGACGAAGCTGGCCCAGGGTTCCACGAAGGCGATCCCGCGCTCATACCGGACAACCACTACCTCCGTCCCGACCGGGATCGCGTCGCCGGTCGCGCTCCGCGCCCCCTCGCTGCGTCGCGCACCATCGCGGCTGAAGATGATCTCGCCCGTCCCGCCCGGCCGGATCGCGACGCTAACTTGGGCGACGGTCCCGTCCAGGCGCGAGCCCTCCGGCGAAACGAACCGCTGCCCGGCCACCAGAACGCGCGCCAGGAACAGGAAGATGACCGCCCCGCCCACCAGACCGCCAACCGTTGCCCCGATCAGTGCCAGCGCCGGTCCCGCGCCGACCGACTCGTGCAGCAGGTAGCCGATGCCGCCGAAGAATGCCAGGAAGGCGGTCGCCGTCTGGAGGTTGAGCGGGGACACGTGGTCGGACGCATCGTGCCCCTGGCCGGCATCGCCGGCATGGGCATCCCCACCGCCGGCCCCGTGGGCGCCGGCCAGGTCATGGCCGCCGGCATCGTGGCCGGCGTCGCCGTGGAGCGAGCCGACCGCGAACGAGATGACGCTCGTCGCAAGTCCGAAGACGAAGCAGAACACGAACAGGCCTTCGAGCAGGTCCACCGTCGCGCTCCTCTCTCGTTCCCTGTGCAGGAGTACCACTGGCGAAGCGACGGCTCGAAGCGCCGAGCCGGCGGTCGTGATGACGTGGCGGGGTGGCGAGGGAGACGTTGGGGTGGGACCAGCGAGGTGTCCCCCCGCCAGGGAGGCTCCGAGGCTGGCCGGCCCCCGACATCGAGACCATTATCCGCGATCACGTCGGCCGGACGGAGACCTGCCTCGACCGTCGGGTAAGCGTGGCCCCACGGAGAGCAGTCCTTCGAGGAGGAATGGGACCGCCGGACCGCGACCACCATCAGCGCCCCGGGTTCTGATCGGTGATCATGGCGATGTCCGGGCCCGTCGGTACGCGGGCGAGCAGCCGCCGCAGCGCGTCGAGCACGAGCTGATCTTCGCCCGGCTCGAGCGTCTGGGGGTTGAGCGCGATGGCGTCGCCGCCGATCCGGCCGACGGCGACGCGCGGGATCTGATCCCAGAGCGCGGCCACCAGCTCGTCGCGCGAAATCGGGCAGGGAGGAGCAAGGCGGACGATCGCGCGGCTGTGCGGCTGGCCCGCCTCGCTCGGATAGCCCCGCTCGACCGTCACGCCGGCGAGGCCCTGCAGCCCCGCGAGCCACCCCTCGACCGTCGCCTCGTAGCCGGCCAGGAGTGCGGCTTCGTCCTGGGCCAGGGACCATTCGACGGCGGCCACGATGCCGAGCAATTCTTCCTTGCCCACCTTCATCGGCCGCCCGAGGCTGTGATTCGGGGTGCCGTTGGCCCGGCACGCCTCGACGAGGTCTCGCCGACCGAGCACCAGCCCGCTCGACTGCGGCCCACGCAGCCCCTTGCCGCCGCTGAAGATGGCGACGTCCGCGCCGAGCTCGCACGTGAAGCGCCGGAGGTTCGCGATCGGCGGGATCTGGGCCGCGGCGTCGACCAGCACGGGCACGCCCCGTTCGTGGGCGACCGCGATGACCTCCGGCAGCGGCAGTGCGCCCGGCGCGTAGTGCGCCCCGGCGAAGTAGAGCACGCAGGCGGTGCGCGGACCGATCGCCGCCTCCAGCTCCCAGCGCTGCGTCCCGTGCGCCATGCCGATCTCGACGAGCCTCGCCCCGGTCTGACGCGCCGCGTGGTCGTAGCCATTGCGGTGCGAGCGGTGGACGATCACCTCGGCCGGTGGCCCCTCGAAGGCGGGCAGCCGCGCGATCCGGGCCGGATCGGTGCCGGTGATGCAGGCGGCCACGGCGACCGCGATGCCCGCGGCCGCGCCGGAGGAGACGTAGCAGGCCTCGTTGCCGGTCAGGGAGGCGATGCGCTCGCCGGCCCGCCGCTGCAGCTCGTCGAGATCGACGAAGGCCTCCGCGCCGGCCGCCATCGCTTCGACGACCGGGCGCGGCATGCGCGACCCGCCCAGGCGGGTGAGCGTCGCCGCGGCGTTGACCACCCGCCGGACGCCCAGCTCGTCGTAGCCGGTCGCCATGTCTACCTCCCGAAGCACCGGATCGGCACCCAGTCGCTCGTCGAGCCGGGTGGCTCGTGCTGCCCCAGGCTGACATCGTGGCGGTCTGTCAGGATCAGGGCGTCTGCGTCGCTCGGACCGCCCGAGCGCCGAGGTGACAGTCTAGAGGACCCGACGGGCGCCGGCGGGGATCTGGACGGCCTCGCGCGAGCGGGTGATGACCTTCACCAGCTCGGCCACCATCTCGTAGCGGCCGAACGACGGCATCAGGTACACCCCGTCGCAGTGGGCCTGGGCCGCCGCCAGGAACTCCTGCGACTGGCGGATGCCCTCCTCGATCCCCCGGTCGCCGGCCAGCCGCATCCGCTCGCGCAGCTCGTCCGGGATCGTCACGCCGGGCAGCTCGTTGTGGAGGAACTCGGCATGGCGGTGGCTCTGGAGCGGCATGATCCCGAGCAGGAACGGCACCGGGATCGTCCCGACGCGATCCAGGAAGCGGGTGAGCTGCTCCATGTCGTAGAGCGGCTGGCACATCACGTAGTCCGCGCCGGCTTCCAGCTTGCGCTGGAACCGGTCCAGCTCCAGCTCGAGATCCTCGGCGACCGGGTTCACGGCACAGCCGACGTAGAACTGGGCCGCCATCCCGATCGAGTTGCCGGACCAGTCCTGGCCCTCGTTCATCCGCTTCAGGATGCTGATCAGCCCAATCGAATCGACGTCCCAGACCGCCTTGGCGTGGGGCAGGTTGCCCATGCGGGGCGGGTCGCCGGTCAGCGCCAGGATGTTGCGGATGCCGTGCGAGTGCGCCCCGAGCAACTCCGACTGGAGCGCCATCAGGTTGCGGTCGCGAGTGGTGAAGTGAATGATCGTGTCCAGGCCGACCCGTCGTTGGATGTGCAGGGCCAGGCTGATGCAGCCCATCCGCACTCGCGCCATCGGGCTGTCGCCGATGTTGATGCAGTCGACGCCGACGTCGGCCAGCATCGCCGCGCCGTTGACGATCTTGGTCGGGTTCAGGCCCTTCGGCGGGTCCAGCTCGACCGAGACGACGAACTTCTTTTGGGCGAGCGCCGACTGGAGCGGCGTCGGCTCGACGCTGACGGCCGACTCGATGACGTCCGTCGGCGGCGTCGGCCGGGCCGCGACGATCGTCGGCGGGGCGACCGTGACGGGCGACTCGTCGAGCGCCTTGCGCATCGCCGCGATGTGCTGCGGGGTGGTGCCGCAGCAGCCGCCGAGCAGGGTCACGCCGGCGTCCACGAAGCGGCGGGCATATTCGGCGAAGTACTCGGGCGTCGAGAAGTAGACGTAGCGGCCCTCGCGACGGCTGGGCGCGCCGGCGTTCGGCATCGCCGAGAGCTTCGCGAAGAGCGGGATCACCATCTCGCGGACTGCGTCCAGCGTGCTCTGCGGCCCGACGCCGCAGTTGACGCCGATCACCTCGACGCGATGGCCGGCCAGTACCCGCGCCACGTCGGCCGGGCCCTCGCCGGTCAGCATCCGCCCGTCCTCGGCCAGACTGACCTGGGCCACGATCGGGAGGTCGCAGGCATCGCGCACGGCGCGGACTGCCTCCTGCAGCTCGGTCAGGTCGCCGAACGTCTCGAGGACGAACAGGTCGGTCCCCGCCTCGAGCAGCGCGTCGGCCTGCTCGCGGAACGCCGCCCGCGCGTCCTCCGGGGCGAGCGTCCCGAGCGGCGCGAGCGCCGCGCCGAGTGGTCCCATTGCCCCGGCCAGGAAGACCGCCTCCCCGCACTCCTCGCGCGCCTCGCGGGCGATCTTCACCGCCCGGAAGTTGATGTCGCGGACCCGATGCTCGAGCCCGTACGCGGCGAGCTTGTGGCGGTTCGCCCCGAACGTGTTCGTCTCGATCAGCTCGGCACCGGCGCGGATGTACTCGCGATGGATCTGCTGAACGAGCTCCGGTTCGGTCAGGTTGAGCTCGTCGTAGCAGCGCTCGTACGCGACGCCACGGGCGTAGATCATCGTGCCCATGCCGCCATCCGCCAGGACCGGGCCGCGCTCGAGCCGTTCGAGGAACGGGTTCTTCATCGTGGCGCGGATTGTAGCAAAGCTGCGCCGGACGACGCCCGTTCCGTCGACCCGTCCCCGGTCGTCCGGGCGTGCTACTCGGGCGCCACGAACTCGGCCGCCACCCAGCCGACCGCGCCGCCCGGCTCGCGGACGTTCCGCCAGGTAATGCCGTCGGCGCTCTCATCCGGTCCCACGACTTCCACCACCGTCCCCTCGGGCAGCGAGCGGAGGATCTGCCCCTCTGTGGACGGCCGCTGTCGGAGGCGGACGCCCTGGTTCTCGGTGTTGACCACCCTCAGGCGCGCGCCCCCGGCCGGGGCCGGCGATGCCTGGGCCGCGACCGGCGACACCCCGACGCCCGGCACGGTCGGGGGCGCGGTCGCGACATCGGCGGCGATCGTCGGCTTCGGCAGGGCGGCCGGATCGGGGCGCTCGGTGTCGAAGTAGGAGACTGTAAACCGGATCAACCCGTAGCCGAGCGCGACGACCAGGAGTAACGCGCCGATCCCGACGGCGATTGTCTTGTACGGCGTGGCCGACCCTTCGTCGTGCATGATTCGCGTCGTACCGACCTCCTCGGCGTGCATGTCGAGCGGCTCATCCGCCCCGCACACCGGGTTGGGGCAGCGGCGGTCACGAATGCTCAGCGACGTTCCGCACGACGGACACATTCGTGGCGCTGCACCCATCATGGCATGCCTCCCACGCTGCCTCGCCGCGCCCAACGGAGCAGCGCCACACCGGCGTCGAAGCGAGCGGGCGCCGACGGGTGGGCGAGGGGCTCGCCCGCGTCGGGGTACGTCGAGGTCGCAAGGAGCACCTCATTGGGTACGCAAGACCGGCATGGCAGGACGGGTAGGCGAGTGCGGGCACCATCCTCATCGGCGCGCGAACGCGGCGTCACGACCATGATGACCTCCCGCGGTCCCCGGTCCGCCCTGGTTGGCCGACCGAGCCGGTCTGTGGGCACAGTGTACAGCAGCATCGGCCGCTGTCCAGCCCGCGATGTGCGCGTCCGGCCACCGTTCGCGCGGGAGAAATCCGCACGGTCGCCGACCCAAGGTCGGCGCGCGCCGAGGGCGAACGCCCCTCACCGTCATCCCCGGCTCATGCTAGACTGAGCCGCCCCTGCCGCTCAGCGGGGCGAGGGAGGCAGTGGACAGCCACGTCGGACTCGAACAGGCCGCGCCCCGGTCGTCGACGGCGGCGCGCACCGAGCGCACCGCCGTCATCGTGGTCGACGACGTTCACTTCGAGTACCGGGCGCGCGGCCAGGATCCGGTCCCGGCGCTGCGGGGCGTCTCGCTGACGGTCCGAGACGGCGAGCGGGTGGCCGTTGTCGGCGCGAACGGCTCCGGCAAGTCGACGCTCGCGCGGCTCCTCAACGGGCTGCTCCTGCCTACCGGCGGCCAGGTCCGCGTCGGCGGGCTCGACACCCGCGACCCGGCCGGCCGGCGGGAGATCCGCCAGGCCGTCGGGATGGTGTTCCAGAACCCGGACAACCAGCTCGTGGCGACGATCGTCGAGGAGGACGTCGCGTTCGGGCCGGAGAACCTCGGGCTTCCCTCGGACGAGATCCGCGCCCGCGTCGACGCCGCCCTCGCGCTGCTCGGGCTCGAGGAGCTTCGACACCGCCCTCCCCACCTGCTCTCCGGTGGGCAGAAGCAGCGCGTCGCCATCGCCGGGGCGCTGGCGATGCGCCCGCACGTCCTCGTCCTCGACGAGGAGACGGCGCTGCTCGACCCGGTCGGGCGCGCGGAGGTCCGCGCCGCGGTCGCCCGGCTCCACGCCGAGGGCACGGCGATCGTCCAGGTGACGCACTTCATGGAGGAAGCGGTCGCCGCCGACCGCGTGCTGGTCATGGCCGGCGGTCGGGTCGTCCTCGAAGGCCCGCCGCGCGTCGTGTTCGCCCGCCAGGCCGAGCTTCGGGCGCTCCGGCTTGACGTGCCCCAGGTGGCCCTCGACGTCGACGAGGTGGCGGCCGCCATCCTCGCGCGAGCAGATCCGGCCGGGCGCGCGCGTGGGTGAACGCCGCGGCGCGTCCAGGGATGCGCCGAGCGGCGTCGCGCAGGCACCGGGTTTGCCGGCGCCGCCCCGCGAGCTCCTGATCGCCGTCCGCGACCTCTGGCACACTTACCTGCGCGGGACGCCGCTCCAGGCCGTCGCGCTGCGCGGGGCCGACTTCGAGCTGGCCGAGCGCGAGATCGCGGCGATCATCGGGCACACCGGCTCCGGCAAGTCGACGCTGGCGCAACACCTGAACGGGCTCTACCGCCCCCAGCGCGGCGCCGTGCGCGTCCTCGGCCATGACCTTGCCGATCCGTCCGTCGACGTGCGCGCCGTCCGGCGTCAGGTGGGGCTGGTCGTCCAGTTCCCCGAGCACCAGCTCTTTGAGCCGACCGTCGGTGATGACGTGGCGTTCGGGCCGCGTCGGCTCGGCCACGACCGCCAGGAAGTCCGCCGCCGGGTCGAGGCGGCGATGGGGATGGTCGGCCTCGGCTTCTACCAGTTCAAGGACCGATACACGTTCGGGCTGAGCGGCGGCGAGCTGCGGCGGGTCGCGATCGCCGGCGTCCTGGCGATGGAGCCGCGCGTCCTGGTCCTCGACGAGCCGACGGCCGGTCTCGACCCGCGCGGGCGGACGGAGCTGGTCGACACGCTCCTCCGCCTGCGCGATGACCACGATATTGCCGTCGTTTTCGTCTCGCACGACATGGAAGAGGTCGCCGAGCTGGCCGAGCGGGTCTGGGTGATCGCCGGCGGCCGGACCGCCCTGAGCGGCACGGTGCGCGACGTGTTCCGGCGCGGCGACGAGCTGCGCCAACTCGGGCTCGGGGTGCCCCAGGTCACTCGACTGATGTACGCCCTCCGCGACGCCGGCCTCGACGTCCCGAGCGACGTGGTCACGGTGGACGAGGCCGAGGAAGCGGTGCTGCGGCTTCTGGGCGAGGGAAGGTAGACGAGGCGTGGAAGGCATCGAGTTCCTGCGCGACGTGACTCTCGGCCAGTACCTGCCGGGTCGCTCGATCACCCACCGCCTCGACCCGCGCGCCAAGCTGATCGCGCTGGTCCTGCTGATCTGGGCCATCACCTCGACGACGTCCTACCTGGCCGCTGCCGCGCTCGTGCTGAGCATGCTCGGCCTGATCGTCGTCTCCGACCTGCCGATCAGCTACGTCCTGCGCGGCCTCCGGCCGGTACTCCCGTTCCTCGTCATCTTCTTCGTCTTCCAGATCCTGTTCGCCGGGAACTACGACCCGACCGGCAGCCCGGTCCTCTGGGCCTGGTCGGCGCCGGATCCGGTCCCGCTCCGCTTCACCGTCACCGAAGCGAGCTTGCGCCTCTCGATCGTGTCGATCGCGCGGCTGTTCTGCTTGCTGATCGTGACGAGCGTCCTGACCTTCACCACCACGACGACCGGCCTGACGCACGGCCTGGAGAGCCTGCTCTCGCCGCTGCGACCGTTGCGCGTCCCCTCCCACGAGCTGGCGATGATGCTGGCCATCGCGCTGCGCTTCGTCCCCACCCTGGCCGAGGAGCTGGAGCGGATTGTCAAGGCCCAGGCCTCGCGCGGCGCCGATTTCGGCCGTCCCGGGTCGGTTCGGCTTCGTGCAGCGGGCCAGGATACTCGTCCCGATCGTCGTGCCATTATTCGTGGGCGTGTTCCGCCGAGCCGAGGACCTGGTCCTGGCGATGGAAGCGCGCGGCTACGTCGGCGGCGCCGGCCGCGGCCGGCTCGCGCCGCTCCGCATGCACCCGCTCAATTGGGCCGCGCTCGCCGCGGTGGCCCTCAACGTCGCGTCGATGCTGCTCATCCCCTGGCCGGCGTAGGCGCGCCCAACTCCCAGGATTTGGGGGATCGGGGGGGCCTACGACTCGGTCGGGACGCGGAGGATGACCCGGGTATAGACGCCGGGTGCGCTCTCGGTGAGGAGGGCTCCGCCGAGGGTGGCCAGGAGGGTGCTGTGCAGGAGGAGTCCCTGACCGCCGCGCGTCGCCCCGTTCGGCTCGGCGGCATTCGCGTGGACGGGACGCAGGCCGACGCCATCGTCCTCGATGCGCAGCTCGAGACCATCGCGAACCACGGCGGCGACGGTCAGGTGGAGTGGGCGGGACGGGTCGCCGGCGCGGGCATGGCGGGCGGCGTTGCGGATCGCCTCGCGGGCGGCGCCGAAGAGCACCTCGGCGACGAGCGGCGAGAGCATGGCCGCCGCGCGCTCGGCAGCCGGGTCGATCCGCCAGTCGACGGCATCGAAGCCGTCGGCCAGGTCGTCGATGGTCCGATGCAGCGCGCCGATCAACCCCTGCCGGGCCAGCTCCGGCCCGAGGGCCGACGGCAGCTCGCGGAGCAGGCCGCCGATCTGGCGGTGGGCGTCGATCAGGAGCGCGACCGCGTCGGCCCGGACGCCCGAACTGCCGGGCTCGACGCTACCCAGGGCGGCGCCGTTCGTGCCGCTCGGCTCGCCGACGGCCACCGCGCTCGGAACCGGGCGCTGGGCGGGACGGCTACTCAAGGTGAGGATCGCCGCGTGAAGGAGGGGCAGGACGTCGTCGTGGAGGGCGCGACGGGCGCGGCCGTCGAGCACCTGGTCCTCGGCGAGGCGGCGTCGCTGGAGCAGCAGCAGGCGGCGGGCCAGCTCGGCCGTGGCGCGGGCGTCGATCAGCCGCTCGCCGGTCGCGCGGGCCAGCTCGATCTCCTCCTCGGTGTAGAGGCCGCCGTCGCGCTTGTCGCCGAGCAGCAGGAGGCCGATCAGCCCGCGCTCGCCCCAGAGGGGGACGCACCACGTCGCGCCGCCGTGGCGATGCGCGTCGAT
>JALYGH010000481.1 GCA_030777205.1 Chloroflexota bacterium | reverse complement strand
CGACGTCGCCCGGCTGGCGCGCGTGGGCTACGTCTCGCGCTTCCTGGACGCCCTCTTCTCGCTGACGCTGTTCCTGCGCGGCCGCGTCCCCGGCGACGCCGCCGCCGCGGCGCTGCTCGCCTGCCGCCGTCAAGCACCGGCCGAACGACGCGCCCCGTACTATGGGCGCGTCCTTCGCGAGGCCGGCTGGCTCGTCCTCCAGTACTGGTTCTTCTATCCCTTCAACAACTGGCGCTCGGGCTTCTTCGGCGCGAACGACCACGAGGCCGACTGGGAGATGGTCACCGTCTACCTCGAGGAGCACGCCGGTGAGGTCCGCCCTGCCTGGGTGGCGTACGCCTCGCACGACTTCCACGGCGACGACCTGCGCCGGGCCTGGGACGACTGGGCCGAACTGGATCGGATCGGCGAGCACCCGGTCGTCTACGTGGCGGCCGGCTCGCACGCCGGCTACTTCCGGCGTGGGGAGTACGTCACCGAGATCGAGGTCCCGTACCTGCGCCACCTGACCCGGCCGATCGGCCGCCTGACGGCGTTCTGGCGCCGCGCGCTGCGCCAGCGGGGCTTCGAGCAGGCGGCAACCCGCCCGGACCTGTTCCGGATCCCCTTCGTCGACTACGCCCGCGGCGACGGCGTCGCAATTGGCCCCGGCCAGGAACGGGGCTGGACGCCGGTGCTGCTCGATCCGGTGCCGGCCTGGGTGGCGCAGTTCCGGGGACTCTGGGGGTACTATGCGCGTGACCCGGCCGCCGGCGAGAATGCCCCATCCGGCCCAATGTACAACCGCGGCGGCACGGTCCGGCGCGCCTGGTACGACCCGGTTGGCTGGGCCGGCCTGGACGACGTGCCGACGCCGACCGCCGAGCTCGACGTCGCCCGGCGGCGCCTCGACGAGCTCGACGCGCGGCAACGAGAGCTGGACGCGGCCTTCGAGGCCGGGTGCGCCGAGCTCCAGGTCCTCGGCGTGGAGCTGGCGGCCGTGCGCGGACAGGTCCACCTCGCCGGGCGCCTGGCCGAGCTCGAGACGCGCGTGCGTGCGCTCCGCGCCCAGCTCGACGCCGACCGCCGCGAACGCGCCCAGAGCGACCTGATCCGCGCGGCGCTGCTCGCGCGGCTTGATCGCCTGGCGACTCGCGAGCCGGGCGGCGTGACGCTGCCGGAGGAGCGCCAGGCCCACATTCGCATCCTGGCCCGGCCGGCCTCCGACGCCGACCTCCGCCTGCGCCGGCTCCTGGAGGTCTGGGCCGCGACGAGCATCGGGCTGCTGCTCCTGGCCACCGTGACGCTCGCGGCCTGGACGCCGGAGTGGCTGATCGACGGTGCGGTGGCGATGGTGGCGACGTTCGTCGTGATCGAGGCGGCATTCCGGCGCCGGCTCGCGCGGCTGGTGTCGAGCGTGGCGGTCGGCCTGGCCATCGCCTCGCTGGGCGTGCTGGTGTACGAGTTCTTCTGGCAGCTCGTCGTCTTCGCGGTCGTGGCGGCCGGCCTGTTCATCCTCTGGGAGAACGTCCACGAGCTACGGCGGTGAGCGGGAAGGTAGAGGGTGGAGGGTAGACGAGTCGTAGGGGCGGATGGCGTCCGTCTGTGTCGGGCAAGGCGGCGTGCGCCCGCGCCGAGGCGTGTCGGGCCGAAAATCGGGGCGCGCGGGCGGGACGTTCGGTACCATACGCCCAGCCATGCGCACGTACCTCGCCATTCGCCCGGGCCGCCGTTCCAGCCGGCTGCTCATCGTGCTCCTGATCGTGACGCTGCTGAGCGGGTGCGTGCCGAGCGGCCGGCCGGGGTCACCCGAGCCTGCTCGGGAGACGTCTGCGGCGCCGAGCGAGGAGGCCACACCGGCACCTGCCCCGCCCGAGACCGGGCCGGCGCCTGCTTCGCCCGAGGCGCGCCCGTCCCTGCCGCCGGGTGTGATCAACAAGCGCGGCATCCACCTCCTCCTCGACGACGGTGGCACCCGCTGGCCCGAGGATGTCTGGGATCAGCACGTCGCCCTGGCCGCGCAGCTTGTTGGCGCGGGCGGGCACGTCGTCGAGCTGATCCGACTGAACGACCTGGACGCGGTGTCCTGGCAGCGCTTCTTCGACCTGGTCCACGAGGCCGGGCTCGTCCCGATCATCCGCCTGGCGACTTGGAAGGACGAGCGGAACCAGTGGTGGGATGCGCCGACGACGGACGCGGACGGCAAGGGCTACCGGGCCGAGGCCGAGCGAATCCGCCGCTTCTTCGACGCGATCGCCTGGCGGAGCGAGACGGTCCTGGTGACGGTCGGGAACGAGCCGAACCGCCCGGATGAGTGGGGCGGCGCACCGGACCCGGCCGCCTACGCGCGATACCTCCGCGACGTCACCGACGAGCTGCGTCGCGTCCAGGGCGTGCGGGTGATCGTCCTGAACGCGGCGCTCGACGCCTACGCGCCGAGCCTGGTGGGCGAGTGGACGTACAGCATCGACGCCGAGCGCTTCATGGAGGGCATGGTGGCCGAGGTGCCGGACATCTTCGAGCGCCTGGACGGCTGGGCATCGCACGCCTACCCGCTCGGGCCGTTCGGCGAGCACCCGGAGCAGCAGGTGTTCAAGATCGACGACGTGCGACCGGACGCCCCTGAGCGCCCCGAGCCGCCGCCCAACACGCCGAACCGCGGGGTGAACGGGTACGCCTGGGAGCTGTGGAAGCTGGCCGCGCTCGGCGTGAGCCGCGAGCTGCCGGTCTACGTGACCGAGACGGGCTGGCGGCACCGCAGCAGCCAGGCGTCGCCCTCGCTCGACGAGAACTACGCAAGCGTCGAGGACGCCCGCTTCGCGCGGTACGTCGCGCTCGCCTACGACGGGCCGCGGGATGGGCCGGCCCGGGGGTGGATTCCCTGGAACCAGGATGCGCGCGTGCGGACGGCGGCGCTGTTCGCGCTCGGCGGCCGACCGGATCACTGGGGCCATACCAACCTCGCCCTGGTCGGCCGGCGCGGGCAGATCCTGGCGCCGTACCCGTTCATCGAAGGGCTTGCGCAAGTTTCGCCGGGTGTGCTCGCCCGCGAGGCGCCGTCCGGCGACATGTCGGTCCGGTGATCCGGACGTGCCGCCGGGACGATCCCGGGTGGCACATCGCGGAACCGGGGTAATTCACCGTGATTCGGGCGTGGACAAATCCGGTGCACGCGCGGTCAAGACGCGGTCCCCGATGGCCGGTTCCCTCCGAGTCGTTGGGCTCGTTTCGATAGATTCGATCGTCTCGGCGCCAGGGTGGCGATCGATCGATGCGGTGGGGCGTGGACGCGGGCGCAGGGATGGCCACTGGCACCTCAGGAACGTGGAGCGTTCGTCAGGCTCTATCTCCGGAACTCGCCGGTGAGGTCGCCTGATCGCACTCGGTGAGCCTGTCGGAAGCGGGCAGCCCACGCCGAAGCGGTATCAGCGGTCAGCGGGAGGCATCGGACTCCTCAATCGCGGTTGCCACGTTTGTCGCGGGCGCGCCCCTCAGGCTTCTTCTGCTCCTCGCGGGCGCGCTCTTCGACCTTCTTTTGTTCCTCACGTGCCCGCTCTTCGGCCTTCTTCTGCTCCTCGCGCGCTCGCTCGTCCCGCTTCTTCTGCTCCTCGTGGTCCCGCTCCTCCGCCTGCTTCTGCTCCTCGCGGGCCTCAGTCTGGTTGGTCACACCAACCGGAAGCGGTGGCCTCGCGGCGGGAGCGACGGATGCGCTCGATCCGCCGTCCCGGGTCGGTGGTGCGGGCGGGAGCGTAGGCTGTGGAGGGGGAAGCTCGGTCTGGCCATCCGCCTCGCTCGGGAGCGCGGAGTTCGAAGTGGGAGCCGCCGGGCTCGTTCCGCCCTCCTTCGGGACGGGTGCCGGCGGGAGCGCAGGCTCCGGCAGGGGGCGCTCGGAGTTGGCGCTCGCCCCGTACGGGAGCGATGGGCTCGGGGCGGGAGCAGCCGCTGGGCTCGATCCGCTCTCGCCCGGTGCGCGGGCCGGCGGGGGCGTGGACTCCGGAGCAGGTGGCGCAGACCGGGTGGCGTCGGCCCGCGGAGCGGCGGGAGTCGAGCTTGGGAGCGGGGCGATGAGCGCCAGGCCCAATACGAGGGCGCCGGCCACGAGGGCGCCGGCGGCGATGGCCGCCGCCCGCCCGGCGCTCAGGCCGGAC
>JALYGH010000480.1 GCA_030777205.1 Chloroflexota bacterium | reverse complement strand
TCTTCGCACAGTCGGACGGCGGATGCCCGACTGGGGGTGATGGGTGCCGCGCCGGTGCGCTAGCGCGTATTGTACGCGCTATCGACTATCTGGACGTTGGTCGCCCGCTGCCCCCGGCCGCGCACGTCGTTCTCGATCTCGAACTCGAGTTCCTGTCCCTCCTGCAGCGTGTCGAAGACGCCGCGATCCAGTGAAGAGTGGTGGAAGAAGATCTCTGACCCATCCTCGATGCGGACGAAGCCGAACCCACGATCTCGTATCATCCGCACGATCGTGCCACGCATGGAACGGTACCTCCCAGCGGGACGCCACCCTGGCGTGCTACCTCTCTGGTGTCTGGTGGCAAGGAGCGTGCCAGTTGGCGTGCGGCCACGCCGACGATGCGCACCGAGCCGACGCGCCGCGGCAACGCGGGCAGCAAGTACCGCGGGGCTTCTCGTCGCTGCCGCCGCGTCGCGAACCGGGGCCCCGGGTGGCGGCGCGTCAGAACGTTCGCCCGAGCGCCTGGTCCCAGGGCTGCGGCGCGGCCACCCGGATGATCTCGTCCTCGTGGTCGCGCACGTACAAGTACAACTGGGCGAAGAACTCAAGCTCGGGCAACGGGTAGGTCGGATTGATGCAAAGGTACGGGTACACCCAGGGCATCCGTACGCCGCGCCCACAGATCACCTGGATGCGCCGCCCAACCCGCAAGCGGTACGTCACGCCCTCGAACAGGCGTGAGGGCAGGTCGAGGTAGCCATCGCGCTGGAGGTCGCTCCACAGCGCTTCGCCGAGCGTCGTTTGCGCCACCTCGCGGGCACGCTCGCGCGCCAGGCGGTAATCCGCCCGCGTGAAGTCCGGCCCGGCGGATCGCCTCGGGAGGTGCTCCCAGCGACGCAGCCAGGGCTGCTCGATCTCGCCGTCGTCGGGGTCCGCGACGGCGAGGCTATCGCCGCCGCGGCCCGTCAACCAGCGCCAGACGGCGCGAACGTCCGCCACTCTCGATCGGCCGATGCCGGATCAGCCGCCCGCGATCGGGGCGATGATCTGGTACTCCTCGATCTTCGGGTCGAACGGCGCGGTATCGAGGACGTGCTTGCCATCGACCTTCTTGGAGACCATGCAGCCCTTGTCGCGCGCCTCGCGGATGATCCGCTCCGCCTCGGCGATCCGCTCGCGCGCCTCCTCCGTGTCGGTGTCGAGATCCCACTCGACCACCTGGTGTCCCCGGCGGTTGGCGATGATGATGCGATGCATAGTGCCTCCCTGGGCGTTTCAGACATCGTATGCCGGCCGGCGGCGATACTCAACCCCGGCCGGCCGCTCGGCGTATCGAAGTTATGTCGCGCCGCGATCAGCCGCACGTGGGATCGCTGTCAAGCACACTAAAGATGCGACCCGCGGGAGCCGGCTTCCCTTGTTGGCCGCATCTGCCGCATGCCCGCTTCTCCCTCATCTGGTGCCGCTCGAAATGCTACGATTCGTGGGCACCGCCGCATCCCGCCACCGGACGCCAATCATCGGGGGACGCGGCGGAGCACCGGCGTAGCCACGCGGCCGTGGCGGGTGGCTGAGCGGCCAACATTGCGCGACCAGGGCCTCGTGACCGACGACTGCGCTGCGAATGATCCAACACCGACCCCTCTCCGGCTGAAGCTGTACGTTGCCGGCCGGACGCCGCGCTCGACAAGCTGTGCGGCGGCTTCTTCCGCGACTCGGTCGTCCTCGTCTCGGGTGCGACGGGCACCGGCAAGACGCTGATGGCGACCGAGTTCATGGCGGGTGGCGCCCGTGGCGGGGAGCGTAGCCTCCTGTTCGCGTTCGAGGAGAGCCGCGAGCAGCTCTTCCGCAACGCGACCGGCTGGGGCATCGACTTCGAGCAGACGGAGCAGGCCGGTCTGCTGCGCGTCGAGTGCGTCTACCCGGAGGTCGCCGGCCTCGAAGACCACCTATGTAGGATGCAGGCGGTCATGCGTGAGTTCGAGCCGAACCGGGTGGCGATCGACAGCCTCTCGGCGCTCGAACGGGTCTCGATGGTCAAGGGATTCCGCGAGTTCGTGATCGGCATGACGTCGTTCATCAAGCAGCAGGAGGTGGCCGGCCTGTTCACGGCGGCGACGACGCCGACGCTGCTCGGCGGGACGTCGGTGACCGAGGCGCACATCTCGACGATCACCACTCGATCATCCTGCTCCGTTACGTCGAGATGTACGGCGAGATGCGCCGCGGTGTGACGGTGCTGAAGATGCGCGGCTCGATGCACGACAAGGACATCCGGGAATTCAACATCGACGACACGGGAATGCACATCGCCCGCCCATCCAGGAACGTGAGCGGCATCCTCTCGGGGAACCCTGTGCATGTGGCAACCGAGGAGATCGACCGACTCAGGGACTTGTTCGAGCACGAGTAGCGCGGAGCAAGCATCAGGAGGTCCCCGTGACGTCTTCGCCGGCGCGCTCCCCCCGCGGCACCGTCCACCAGCTCGATTGCGATACCGTCCACTACGTCTGGGACAACGGCATCCCGCCGCGCCTGGAGATCGAATCCGGTAATACGGTGATCTTCCGCTGCCGCGACGCCAGCGACGGCTTCTACACCTGGGACTCGACGCCCGTCGACGTGCTGAAGCGTGTCTCGAAGGGCCATCCGCTGACCGGGCCGGTCCGGATCAGGAGCGCCCGACCGGGGGACGTCCTTCAGGTCGAGATCCTGGAGCTGGTGCCCGGTACTATGGGGTTCACCCAGTTCCGCCCGGACCGCGGCCTCCTGGCGGACGAGTTCCCGGGGCCATTCCTGAAGCTCTGGGACATCTCGAATGGTCAGTACGGCGAGTTCAAGCCGGGCATCCGCGTGCCGCTCGAACCGTTCCTGGGCGTCATGGGCGTCGCGCTGGACGAGCCGGGCGCGCATGTGACGGCCCCGCCGCGCAAGAACGGCGGGAACATGGATGTCAAGCAGCTCACGGCCGGTAGCACGCTCTACCTGCCGATCTGGGTCGACGGCGCGCTGTTCTCCTGCGGCGACGGCCACGCCGCCCAGGGCGACGGCGAGGTCTGCATCACGGCGATCGAGACGAGCATGACCGCCACGCTCCGCTTCACGCTGCGCCGCGACTTCTCGCTTCTGGAGCCGGAGTTTCGGACCGGCGGGCCGCTCTCCCCACGGACGAACATCGGGCCGCACTACGCGACGACCGGGATCGCCCCGGACCTGATGGAGGCGACGAAGAAGGCGACCCGCGCGATGCTCGGCTACCTCGCCCGCGAGCACGGACTGACCCGCGAGGAGGCGTACGCGCTCGCCAGCGTGGCCGTCGACCTGAAAGTCAGCGAGGTGGTAGACGCGCCGAACTGGGTTGTGAGCGCCTTCCTGCCGCTCAGCATCTTCGAGAGCCCTTGAGCTTCTCCGCCGCCCCGCGGTCGTCGGTTGTAGCGGACACGTAAGGCGCCGGCCCGCGCGATTCTTCACCCAGCCCCGCAACTTGGGCTAACTCCAATTCGGCTTGGCAAAGCTCCCGCGCCCGGCTCCCTCGTACCCGGCCAGTGCGAGCACGGCCGCCCTGCCCGATGCCGCCTGGCTGTCGATCACCTGGCGGGAGGGGACCAAGGGGCCATTGTGCGAGCTGTTCGCCGCCGCGCGGGGTCACCGGGCCATCGGCAATCATGAGGTCGGGTCGCCCGGGCGGAGGGTCCGGCACGGCCCATGGCCGGCGTGAGCGCGACGGGCGGCTGGAACGGGCAGTGTCGGGAAGCTGACAGACAGCCGACGATCGATTACCTAGACTGCTGGCATGGAGCATCCGTGCCCGCGGGAGGCGCGGTGCCCCCGGACTACCTAAGGAGAGCACCGTGCCAACGTTAATCTCGGCCCGAATGGGTGGACTGGCCCTCATGCTCGGCGGACCGGTCTGGCTGTGGGGCCTCGCCGGGCTCGACGAGACCATCCCCCCGTACTCCCACGCCGGCGGGCACCTCCTGCTCGCCCTGGCGGGGCTACTCTCCCTGGTGGGCTTGCTGGGGACCCGGGCGCGAATCGCCGGGCGAGCGGGGCGACCGGGGGCAGTGGGGCTCGCCCTGGCCTGCGTCGGCGCAGTCTTGGTGCTCGTGGGCAACTCCGCCGAGGGCCTGTTCGAAGCGGAGCTGGGGTGGGGGGCCTTTTCGGTCGGCATGCTCGCCCTGCTCATCGGGTTGGCTGTCTTCGGGTTCGCCGCTCTGCGCACCGGTGCGTTGCCGCGCTGGGGCGCCACGCCGCTGGTCATCGTCCCGCCCGTGCTCCTCCTGATCGGGGTGGGAGGCACGGCGCTCGTCACGGCCTTGGGTGTGCCCGAGCCTGCCGAGGGCTCGTCGCTGGAGGTCCTGTACGGGCTGGTGATGGGGACGGTGTACGCCGCGTGCTGGGTTCTGCTGGGGTACAGCGTGTGGTCCTACAGACGAGGGGAGCGGCTTACGGCACCGACCGGGGGTCGCCAGTCGTCCTGACTTCGAAGTCCGTCACGAATAGTGGGTATCGAGGCTAGCGTCCACGAGGAATGGCCCCGGGGGTCCTCACGCGGGCTCCGGGGCCGTGGCGTGGCGCTTGGAGTAGCTCCGGGGGGGCGACGCGTCCGTGCCGAGATCGACCAAGAGACCGGCCGCGTAGGGCGCGAGGCACTCGCGGGCGGCGCCCAGGTCACGGGCGAGGTGCTTCGCACGGCAGCAGGCGCGGCGTCACGACCTTGTACGCCCGGCGGCCCGGACGTGCGGAACTGTCACGCGCCCGGTCACGCCGCTGTCCGGCGTCCGGTCGTATCGTGGCTCTCACGAGGCCCGATGGAGGGACGACGTGAACGAGAGCGCCCTGAGCATGGCGTCCGCCGCGAGCGGGATCGGCGGCCTGCTCGCCGCGCTCGTGCTCGCCGTGGTGGCCGGGGCTGGCATCGGGAGCATCGGGGAGCTGCTGCGCTGGTGCCTGCCACTGCTAGGAGTCGCGCTCGGCCTCGTCGCCGTCATCACCGGGCGCTCGTAGGCCGTCCACGGGCGGGCACGGCAAGGGCCCCGGAGGATCGCTCCGGGGCCCTACGGCATCGTTATGAGCGGCATCCCGAACGCTGCCGGCATCCCCGGTTGAGCGGGCGCGCCCGATCGGGTCCCTACACCGAAGGGAGCTGGTCCCGGCGGTGGCGCGACGGTTGGGTGCCAGAGCGGACATGGTCCGGGGCTGGCTCGAGCGGTTCAGCGCCTGGAGAGCAGGCTGGTCGTGAGCATTCGCCGCGCAACGGATGCCAGGCCCGTTAACGGCAGGATCACGTCGTCTGTAATAGACGGCCCGGCTCACGCCCCCGCGTCGCCGCGGCGCCAGCGCACTCGCACGTTCGCGGCCGTGTCCTCCGCCGCTGAGCCGCCCGCGCCGGCCGATTCGAATTTCCAGAACTCCGGCCACATCCGTGTGTTCCGCAGGAAGCGGATGATCGGCGGCGGCTCCTCGGCGGCGAGCGTGATCGTCAGCCGGTCGCCGTCCTCCACGAGGGTGTACCCGGTCAGGAGGAACTTGGCGAACTGGAGCCGCGCCTCGTCCGAGTTGAGCCATGCGACGAAGCGCTCGTGCTCGTCGCGTCGCTCGGGCTTGACCCGCCCGCGCCAGACTCGCGTCCCTTCCACGTCCCATCCCCTCCTCAGGCATCGGTCGCCGGCACTCGCGCGGATCGTAGCCCGCCGAGCACCTCGTCCTTGAGCGCCGCGTAGGTGCCGTCGGCGAGGGCGCCGCGCACCCGGGCCATCAGGTTGAGGGTGAAGAACAGGTTGTGCATCGTGGCCAGCGTGTACGCCAGCAGCTCGTCGGCGACGAACAGGTGGCGGAGGTAGGCACGGGAGAAGGATCGGCAGGTCGGGCAGCCGCAGCCTGCCTCGATCGGCGCCGGGTCGGCGCGATACTTCGCCTGGGCGATCGTCAGGCGCCCGCCGCCGGTCAGCAGCACGCCGCGCCGGGCGAGGCGGGTCGGCGCGACGCAGTCGAACGTGTCGACCCCGCGCTCGACGCAGGCGAACAGATCCTCGGGCTCGCCGATGCCCAGCATGTGACGCGGACGGTCCGCCGGCAGAGCCGGCACCGACCAGTCGAGGACGCGCTCCATGTCGCGCTTCGACTTCCCCAGCGAGCCGCCGATCGCGAACCCATCGAACGGCAGCCCGCCGATGAACCGGGCGCTCTGCTCGCGCTGCCGCTGGAACGCCCCGCCCTGGACGATTCCGTAGAGGGCCTGATCCGTCCGCCGGCGGGCGGCCAGGCAACGCTCGGCCCAGCGGTGGGTGCGGTGCATCGCCTGGGTCGTGTAACCCTGATCGTGCAGGGGCGACGTCGGCTCGTCGAACGCCAGGATGATGTCGGCGCCGAGCTTCTCCTGGATGTCGATCGACGACTCCGGCGTCAGCCGATGGGTTGATCCGTCGATGTGCGAGCGGAACGTCACGCCGTCGTCGTCCACCTTCGACAGCCTCTTGCCGGGGGAGGATCGGGCCGGCTGCCGGCGCCCACTCGCGTCCTCCTCCGGAAACATCCCGACCAGCTTGCCGATGCCGTGCTCTATCCCCGACCCGAGGCTGAACACCTGGTAGCCGCCGCTGTCGGTGAACATCGGCCCGCTCCAGCCCATGAAGCGGTGCAGCCCGCCCAGCTCGGCCACCAGGTCCGCGCCCGGCCGCAGGTAGAGGTGGTAGGTGTTGCAGAGGACGGCCTGTGCGCCGAGCGCGGCGACCTCCTCCGGCCGCAGGCTCTTGACCGTCGCCTGGGTGCCGACGACGATGAACGCCGGCGTGTCGACCGTGCCGTGCGGCGTGGTCAGCCGCCCGAGACGGGCGCGCGACCCGGTATCCGGATGATGGGACTCGAAGTGGATGGCGGTCATGGCTCCTTGGTCGAATGATACGAGCGGTCGTCGGCCTTGGGCCGCTCCTCGAAAGCGGGTATACTCCGACACTCCTGGTGACCGTTGTCGCGCACACGCCACGCGCTCAACTGCCGCCATCCGAGTGGGCCGAGAACTGTTGCGCCAACCAGCGTCGTGACCGAACCACTCCTCTCGCTCGTCATCCCCGCCTACAACGAGGAGGGGCGCCTTCCGGCCTCGCTGGCGCGCGTGAGCGACTACCTGTCGTCGCGCGGCGATCCGTACGAGGTCGTCGTCGTGGTGAACGGCAGCACCGATCGCACCGCCGACGTCGCCAAGGCCGCGGCGCGCCACGACCCGAATGTCCGGGTCATCCAGACGCCCCAGCGGGGCAAGGGTCTGGCCGTCAGGCTCGGCGTCCTCGACGCGCAGGGCGGCCGGATCGTGTTCTGCGACGCCGACCTCAGCACGCCGATCGACGAGGTCATCGGCCTGGCCGACCGGCTCGACGACGAGTACCAAGTCGTGATCGCCTCCCGCGAGGGGCTCGGGGCGCGGCGAATCGGCGAGCCGTACGCACGCCACCTGATGGGCCGCGTCTTCAACGCGCTGGTCAGGGCGCTGGCCGTGCCGGGCATCCAGGACACGCAATGCGGCTTCAAGGCGTTCACGCGAGAGGCAGCCCGCGACATCTTTCCGCGCCAGACGATCGACGGGTTCGGCTTCGATGTCGAGCTGCTCTACATCGCCCGACAGCGCGGCTACCGCATCCGCGAGGTGCCCGTAACGTGGGTCTATGCCGCCAGCAGCCGCGTCGATCCGCTGCGAGACACGGTCCGGATGTTCGCCGACGTGCTCAGGGTGCGCCTGAACGACCTGCGCGGAAGGTACGCGTAGGGCGAGCCCGCCACGCCGTCCCCGGTCTCGTCATGCTGGCCGCAACCGAAATCCGGGACGCGGAGCCTGTCGCGCCGGGATCTGCTTCGCTGCGTGGGCGGGCGACGGGTGGTTGACCTTGGAGACGCGGCCTTCGGCGACCATCCGCCGGAGGGCCTCGTTCATGTCGGGCAGTTCCGGGCCGTCCTGCTGCCAGTGCACCACCGACGCCTCGTCGCACCAGTTCAGCAGCTTCGGCATGGCCTTGAGATGGGAGTCGGTGTTGCGGTAGGCGCGCATCGCCGACTCGTCGCGCCAGGCCGTGACCGTCCAGTACGCCTTGCCCCGCTCGCCGGCAAGCTGCCCGCCGAGAAAGCCTGGCGCCCGCCGGGCCTGGCGGGCGCTCTTCAGCGAGTGCCAGTAGAACGGCAGCAAGTAGCGCACGGATCTGAGGCGGAGTCGGGTTACCGAGATCAGCGCCATGCTCGCTCCCATCGCTTCGGTAAAGCGGTCTTGTGTCCGATGCCCGTCCGCACACTCATCGGCGCCTCCGTCCTACGTGCCGTGCCGGCAGGATAGGCGCGGATGGGGGGCCTGTCAAGCGCACCGTCCGCGCCTTCATCGCCCTCCTGCGCTGCCCACCGCCTAGAAGATGGCGCCGTAGAGGAAGTTGCCGTAGACGATGTGCCAGACCAGGTAATCCGCCTGCCGCACCAGGACCGAGGCCACGAGGCCGTACCAGCGAAAGAAGAGGATCTGAGTGAAGTTGAGGGAGATGGCCGTCACCATGTATGCGGCGAGCATCCCGACGGTGATCGCGCCGCCGCCCAGAATGAACAGGCCGACGCCCTGCAGGAGCGGCTCGAAGAGCGTCGAGACGGCCGCCAGCACCCAGAAGGTGGGTACCTGGCCGCGCCCCCGCAGCAGGACGCTGGAGATCAGCCAGAGCAGGAACGGGACGGTGAACAGCCGGTACTCGACGTCCACCAGGATGCCGCCGGCCGAGTAGGCGAGCAGCGAGCCAGGGAAGTCAATGTTGAACGAGGGCTGGTCGGTGGCCCGGGCGACGGCCTCACTGCCCCCGGTCAGGAGATCGATCGCGACGGCGAGCGCGCCGATCCCGCCGCCGACGAGGACGGGGATGAGCAGGCGCTGCCGGTTCGAGATACGCCGATCCCAGGCGGTGGGAAAGCCGGTGCGGTCGGCCAGCACGACGCCGATCAGGCCCAAGACGGCGAAGACGGCCAGGGTGGTCCAGTCGAACAGGGACTCCTGGCCGGCGCTCCGGAAGGTGATCGGGACCAGGGTGAGGCTGAGGACCTTGGCCACCACCAGGTAAGCGACCAGGGCCAGCCAGGTGACAACTGAGCTCGAGAGCCAGGGCAGCCGGAGCACGGAGGCGTACGGACCTCGGAGCGGGTCATCGGCGGGATCGGCTTCGTGGGCGTGCATGCTGGCACTCCTTTTACATCGGGTCCGCTCGCACCGACGCGTCGGCTACTTCCCTGTTAATGCTGATGGGGCGGGTACGATAGACTGCGAGGGGAGCATACCCGGCGGACCGAGCCCGCTACGAATGCGTGAAGAGCCCGCCGAGCAGGAGGCAGAGCCATGGCACAGGCGGTCCTGATCAATGTCTTCGAGGTTCCCGAGGGGCGAGACGAGGAGTCCTGGCTGGGTGGGAGGAAGCCAGGCGGTTCATGGAGCAGCAGCGGGGCTACGTCTCCACCGCCCTCCACCGGAGCCTCGACCCGAACGCGCGCTTCCGCTACATCAACGTCGCGGTCTGGGAGAGCCCGGACGCCT
>JALYGH010000479.1 GCA_030777205.1 Chloroflexota bacterium | reverse complement strand
GCCCAGATCAGCCCGGGCGGGCTCTCGGCGAGGTACATGGTGGAGTGGTCGGGGCTCCAGTCGATGCCGTTGGGGATGGTCAGGCCGTCGATGACGCGGACCGCACGACCATCGCAATCGAGCCGGTGCAGGGCTCCGACACCAGGATCCTGGGCCTCGGACATGGTGCCCACGAACAGACGGCCGGTCGGATCAGCGGCAGCGTCGTTGACGCGGTGTCCGGCCGGCGCCAGCTCCACGATCGGCGAGAGACGTGCCGTCGGGTGCGAGTCGCGCCAGGCCTCGTCCGGCGGCCGCCAGCCAGCCGTCGTCGTCGACCACGGGGGCGACTGCGCCGAGCGGGCGGTCGAGACGCAGCTCGCCGAGGTCCTCGAGGCGGCCATCCCCGACTACGCCCTGGCGCATGAGGACTCCCTCGACGATGTCGACCCACAGCAGCTCCTGGCGGGCGGCGTCCCAGCGCACTCCCTCGCCGAGGACCGTCTGGCGGGGAACGCACGAGCTCACGGTGAAAGGCATCGATACATCCTGGCGTCAGGCGGCGGCGCCCGACGTCGCAAGCGTCACGCGCCAGGTTTTCCCCGCCGGGCGGAGAGGTACGGCAGCGGCATGAGCTCCGAACGAATCGACCCGCGGACCGCCGGTCCCCAACCGCCCTATCCCGAGCAGGAGCAGGAGGCGCCCGGCACCGAGGCGGCGATGACGCCGCGCGCCGACCACGGTGAGGAGTCCTACCGGGGCTTCGGCCGGCTCGAGGGGCGTGTCGCGCTGATCACCGGGGGAGACAGCGGCATCGGCCGGGCGGTCGCCATCGCCTTCGCGCGCGAGGGAGCCGACGTGCTCGTCTCCTACCTCGACGAGCACGAGGACGCGCAGGAGACCGTTCGCCAGGTGGAGGGCGCCGGCCGGCGCGCCATCGCCGTCGCCGGCGACATCGGCGAGGAGGCACACTGCCAGGGCCTCGTGCGACGCGCGATCGACGAACTCGGAGGCCTCGACTGCCTGGTCAACAACGCCGCCTACCAGCAGACGCACGACTCGATCGACCAGCATCCGAGCGAGGAGATCGAGCGGATCTTCCGGACGAACATCCTCGCCATGTTCTGGCTCTGCAAGGCGGCCGTCCCGCACATGAAGCCCGGGTCGACGATCATCAACACGAGCTCCATCCAGGCGTATCAGCCGAACCCGATGCTGCTGCCCTACTCGACCACCAAGGGCGCCATCGTCACCTTCACCAAAGGGCTCGCCCAGGAGTTGACTCCCAAGGGCATCCGGGTCAACTCGGTGGCGCCCGGACCGGTGTGGACGCCGCTCATCCCAATGTCGATGCCCCCCGAGCAGACGGCGGAGTTCGGAGCCACCACGCCGACCAAGCGAGCGGCGCAACCGGCCGAGCTGGCGCCGCCCTACGTCTTCCTGGCCTCCGACGAGTCGCGCTTCGTCTCCGGCGAGATCCTCGCCGTCACCGGCGGCGAGGTGACCGCCTGAGCGGTGAGGCGATCAGCCCGCGCGGCGTGACGGAGGACGCCGCGACGAGCGGCGGGAACGGGGAGGAGGCACGCGCCCCGTGGTGGCGGCGCGCGACGATCTACCAGGTCTATCCGCGCTCCTTCCAGGACTCCGACGGCGACGGGACGGGAGATCTCGAGGGGCTGCGGGCGCGGCTGCCCTACCTCGCCTGGCTGGGCGTCGACGCGATCTGGCTGTCGCCGTTCTTCCGGTCACCGATGGCCGACTTCGGCTACGACGTCTCGGACCATTGCGCGGTCGACCCGACCTTCGGGACGGCCGCCGACTGGGACCGGCTGGTCGAGACGGCGCGCGGGCTGGGGCTGCGGCTGATCCTCGACCTGGTCGCCAACCACACCTCCGACCAGCATCCGTGGTTCCGCGCGGCGCGCGCCGGAAAGCGGCGTGACTGGTACCTGTGGCAGGCCGGCACGCCGGAACGGCCGCCGAACAACTGGCGCAGCGTCTTCGGCGGCAGCGCCTGGACGTGGGACGAAGACGCGGCGGCCTGGTACTACCACGCCTACCTCGAGCAGCAGCCGGACCTCAACTGGCGAAATCCCGAGGTCCGCGACGCGATCGCGCGCGTCATGCGCTACTGGCTCGAGCGCGGCGCCGACGGTTTTCGGATCGACGCGCTGCGCCAGTACGTCAAGGACGCCCGCCTGCGCGAGAACCCGGTCAACCCTGACTGGCATCCCGGGCTCGATCCCTACCAGGCGGTGCTGCCCGAGTTCACCACCGACCGCCCGGAGCTCGACGACGTCGTGCGGCGACTGCGGGAGACCGCCGACGAGGCGGCGCGCGCCGACGGCCGCGAGCGCGTGCTGATCGGCGAGCTGTACCTGCCGATCGAGCGGCTGATGCGCTTCTATCGGGCCGGCCTGCACCTCCCGTCGAACTTCTCGCTGCTGACGACGCCCTGGGAGGCGGGCGCCATCGCGGCGCTCGTCGAGCGCTACGAGGCGCTGTTGCCCCCGGGCGCCTGGCCCAATTGGGTGCTCGGAAACCACGACCGGCCCCGGCTGGCGAGCCGCATCGGCTCACGACAGGCGCGCGCCGCCGCGGTCCTCCTGCTGACGCTGCGCGGCACGCCGACCCTCTACTACGGCGACGAGATCGGCATGGTCGACGTGCCCGTGCCGGCCGAGCACGTGCGCGACCCCTGGGAGCGCAACGTCCCCGGACGGGGCCTCGGGCGCGATCCCGCCCGCACCCCGATGCAGTGGGACGCGACGAAACGGGCCGGCTTCTGCGCGGACGCCGCGACGCCCTGGTTGCCGCTGGCGCCCGAGGCCGATCGTGTCCACGTGGCCGCCCAGCGAGACGACCCCGGCTCGCTGCTGTCGCTGTATCGGCGGCTGCTGGCCCTGCGCCGCCGCCACCCGGCGCTGCATTCCGGCGACTACGAGACGCTCGCCGTGGGCGACGGCGTGATCGCCTACCGGCGCGCGTGGGCGCGCGAAGGAATGGCGGTGGTCGTCAACCTCGCGAACGAGCCCCGGGAGGCCGCACTCGATGGAGTCGCGGGGGAGGTCGTGCTCGATACCGGCGGAAGCCGCGAATCCGCCGCGTTCTCGGGCCGCATCGAGCTCGCCGCCGGAGCCGCGGTGATCGTGGCCTGCCCGGCCGGAACCGATCTCAGCGGGCGCCGTCGCGGCGAATCGTCGCCTTCTTGCCCTTGATCTTCGTCCCGCGCAGAGCGGCGATCACCTCGTCGG
>JALYGH010000478.1 GCA_030777205.1 Chloroflexota bacterium | reverse complement strand
AAGATGTGCAGCTCGATCCGAGCGAGCCGCGGCGGGACCCCGTGATACTCCGGATACCGCTCCAGGGAGATCCGGTCCGGATCGAGGCCGGTCACGCGATACGGCCCACTGCCGATCGGCGCCCGGTTGAACGCGTGGAGCGGGAGCGCGCCGGCCGCGACGCCGTCGAGGACATGCCGCGGCAGCAGGCCGAGCGTCAGGTGCTCCAGAAAGGAGGCGAGTGGCGACGGCAGCCGAAACCGGACCGTCTGAGCATCGACCACCTCGACATCCACGCCGCGCCACAGCTCCGCCAGGTCCTGGCTTCCCTGGTGGTCGGCCGCCTGGATGAGCCCGATCGTGAAGGCGACATCCCCGGCGGTCAGCGGCTCGCCGTCGTGCCAGCGGAGGCCCGGCCGCAGCTCGACGAGGTACTCGAGGCCGTCATCACCCACCGTCCAACGCTCGGCAAGATCGGGGTAGACGTTCCCTTCAGCATCGGCCCGGAGCAGTCCGGCGAACACGAGGGGGAGGACATCCTGGCGGGCCTGGGTGTACGGCGCGAGGACCGGGTTGAGCAGCGGCGGCTCGCCAGCGACTGCCTCGATGTAGGTTTCAGAGACGGACGTGGTCGCCGAGTCGAGGACGAGGAGAAAGAGCGCGACGACGGGCGCCAGGGCTCCGAGGCCGAAGACGACGAGGACCAGTGACCACCTCGGTCGCCGCGGCCACATTGAGACGGCCTGCGCCGACCGCCCTCGCGGCGCGGCACCGGCCGCCGAATCCCGTCCGGTCAGCCCGCCAATCAAGCCGGGCACGCGTCAGGACGTGAAGAGGACGCTCAGGATCGAGATGCCGACGAAGAGCACCGCCAGCCCGATCGTCACGTTGAAGAGCGTCTTCTCGACGCCGCGCCGGGTGCGGTAGATCGACGTGTCCGAGCTGAAGGTCGCCGAGAAGCCGGAGCCTCGCGCCTGGAGCAGGACCACACCGATCACGATGACTGAGATGATGATCTGGACGATATTGAGGTAGGTCTCCACCAGACGGCCCTCCCGGCGTCGAAGTATACCGGGTCTCCCTCTCGCCCCCCAATGCTGGGGAGCTTCCTACACCCCAGCATGTGGCGCGGGGCTACACGGACGCCGCCGTCACCGCCTGCGCGCTCGCGATCGCCATCGATCCGTGCCGCCCGTAGAGCTGCATGATCGCCGCCGCGAGCTTGTCCGGGCTGTGACGGAGCGCGTTCCGTGGGTCGACGACGTCGAACAGGGCCAGCTCGGGCCCATCACCCGACATCCCGTCGGGATCGGGGTACACGTGCTGGACGCCCCACACCGGATTGATGTCGCCGGCGACGTTGCTGTTCGCCAACACCACGTCGATCGCGTCGCCCCGTACGTGGCTCAGCAGCGCCCGCCAGTGGTCGCTCACGCGGAAGCCGTCCGTCTCGCCGGGCTGGGTGGCCACGTTGCAGACGTAGACGCGGAGCGCCTCGGTCGCGGCGAGCGCCTTGGCGATGCCATCGACGAGCAGGTTCGGCAGGATGCTGGTGTAGAGACTGCCCGGGCCGACCACCACCAGGTCCGCCTCGAGGATCGCCCGGACTGCCTCGGGGAAGGCGGCCGGTCGCTCCGGCTGGAGGTAGACGCGCCGGATTGGCTGGGTCGCCTCGGAGATCTTCGACTCGCCGCGGACGTGCTCGTCGTCGGACAACTCGGCGCAGAGCGTGACGTTCTCGAGCGTCGATGGCAGGATCTGGCCGCGCACGGCGAGGACGCGGCTCGCCTCGCGGATCGCCTCCTCGAAGTTGCCGGTAATCCCGCTCATCGCGACGATGAACAGGTTGCCGAAGCTGTGGCCGTCCAGCCCGCTTCCCTGCGAGAACCGGTACTGGAACAGCTTCGACATCAGCGGCTCGGCATCGGCCAGCGCGACGATGCAGTTGCGGAAGTCGCCCGGGGGCAGCACGCCAAGCTCGCGCCGGAGCCGACCGGAGCTGCCGCCGTCGTCGGCGACGGTGACGATCGCGGTGATGTTCGACGAGTGGTGCTTGAGGCCGCGCAGCATCGTCGAGAGCCCGGTCCCGCCGCCAATGACGACGATCTTCGGCCCGCGCTCGCGCTGACGGTAGCTCACCAGCGCGTCGACCAAGCTGGCTCCACCGGACGGCGGCGCCAGCGGGGCGAGCAGGCTCCGATTGAGCTGCCACACGGCGTACGCCGTGACCGCCACGCCGGCCGCCGCGAACAACAGGCCCCGCAGCCAGCGTGGCAGGAACTGGAGCGTCAGGTACGAGGCTTCGAACGGCAGGGGGACGTTTCGATAGAACTCGACGAACAGGTAGGCCAACCCGAGCGCCAGGATGACGAGGCCCAGGAGAGTCAGGCCGAGCCAGCGCTTGACGTGCAGGCCGGGGACGAGCAGCTTCAGGACGCGCACGGGCACTCCGGAGACCGTCGGACGGGGGTTCGTGTCAAGGTCACTTGAGGACTGCGTTCGCAAACGTGCTACAGACGCTCACCAACAGTGAGCCAATCAGCGCTCCGAGGACGCTGTCAACCTGGACCCCCGGCCAGAGCTGCGTCCCGAGCCAGAAGACCAGCGCGTTCACGACGAAGACGAACAGGCCGAGGGTGAGGAGGGTGATCGGGCACGTCAGGAGGAGCAGGATCGGGCGGACGAGCGCATTCAGGACGCCGAGGACGATCGCGAAGACCAGCGCGTCGCTGAGTCCGCCTACCTGGACATACCGCGGGAAGATCGCCTGGGCCAGCAAGACGGCGCCGGCGCTGACGAGGAGGCGCAGCAGGAGGTTCGTCACGGTCGTACTCCCGCGTCCGCCCCGTTCCGAGTTCGGCCCCGCCGGAGACGCCCGGGAGCGCGCGAAGTCTACCGCCGCGCCCGCCTCGCTGTCAAAGCAGGCCGCGCCGACCAATTGACAGTATCCCGGCCGGAGTGCCATTGTTATCCAGACCCGCGCCGCTAGGCGAAATCCTTCTGGTCGCTCCGTCTCGAGGTAGGACCTCGGACCTTCGGCCTGGAGCAGGAGCAACGATGGCGAAACCGTCCACGATAGGCGAGCTGAAGTCCGAGGGGTACCGCACCCGCTCCGTCAAGGAGGAGATGCGGGACAACCTGATTCGAAAGATCGCCGCCGGCGAGGAGATCTTCCCCGGCATTGTCGGTTATGAGGAGAGCGTCCTGCCGCAGCTCGAGAATGCCGTGCTGTCGGGCCAGGACGTGATCTTCCTGGGCGAGCGAGGCCAGGCGAAGACGCGCATGGCGAGGGCGCTCACCAACCTCCTCGACGAGGAGGTGCCGATCGTCAGCGGCTCGGAGATCAACGATGACCCGCTGGCGCCGATCTCGGCGCACGCGCGCGAACTGGTCGTGGAGCGCGGCGACGCCACGCCGATCGAATGGCTGCCCCGCGACCGACGCTACGGCGAGAAGCTGGCCACGCCGGACATCACCGTCGCCGACCTGATCGGCGAGGTCGACCCGATTAAGGTGGCCGAGGGCCGCTATCTCTCGGACGAGCTGACCATCCACTACGGGATGCTGCCGCGCACGAACCGCGGCATCTTCGCCCTCAACGAGCTGCCCGACCTCGCCGAGCGCATCCAGGTCGGCCTGCTCAACATCATGGAGGAGCGCGACGTCCAGGTCCGCGGCTACAAGATCCGGCTGCCGCTCGACCTGTTCGTCGTCGCGAGCGCGAACCCCGAGGACTATACGAACCGTGGGCGCATCATCACCCCGCTCAAGGATCGCTTCGGCTCCCAGATCCGCACGCACTACCCGCGGACGATCGAGCACGAGATCGGGATCATGGAGCAGGAGCGGACCCACTTCGCGCCCGGCGACTTCGAGATCGTCGTGCCCGACTACATGAAGGAGATCATCGCCGAGGTCACCCACCTCGCGCGCCGCAACTCGGACATCTCGCAGCGGTCCGGCGTCAGCGTCCGCGTCTCGATCTGCAACTACGAGAACATCCAGTCGAACGCGCTGAAGCGGGCGATCCGGCTCCGTGAGCGGCAGGTGGCCCCGCGCGTCAGCGACCTGGTCGCGCTGGTCTCCTCGACCGGGGGCAAGATCGAGCTGGAGACCGTCGGCGATACGAGCGAAGAGAAGATCATCGACAAGCTCTTCCAACGGGCGGTCCTGAACGTCTTCAACCGCTACTTCTCGATCGGCGATCTGGGCGAGCTGATCCGCAACTTCGAGAATGGGCTGCACGTCGAGGTGTCGGGCACGATGTCGTCCCTCGAGTACGTCGCTCAGGCGGCCGAGGTCGGCGGGCTGACCGACGCGATGGGCCAGCTCGGCGCCCAGGGCAACCCGGCCGTCATGGCGTCGGCGATGGAGTTCGTCCTCGAAGGGCTGCACCTGCACCGCAAGCTCAACAAGGACCGCGTTGCCGGAGCCGGCGGCCGCTTCCTGTTCCGAGGGTAAAGGGAAAGGCTCTCCCTGCCGCGGCAGCGGGGAACCGTCGACTCCATCGCGACTGTGGCCCCTGAGTCCCTCTCCCGCCAGGGAGAGGGGCCGGGGGTGAGGGGTACTTAAATCATGACGTTCGTCCGCTACTCGCGCTGGGACGGCTCGCAGCAGCTCTTCGGCCTGGATGCCGACGAGCTGATGGAGGCGCTGTCCGACGACCTGATCGACGACGGCGACCTCTGGAGGGCGCTCCAACGCATGCTCCGGCGCGGCGCGGAGAACGAACAGGGCGACCGGATGAAGGGGCTGCAGGACCTGATCGAGCAGCTCCGCAACCGCCGGCGCGAGCAGCTCGACCGCTACAACATGTCCTCCGTCCTGGACGACCTGCGCCAGAAGCTCGACGAGGTGCTGAAGACCGAGCGAGAGGGGATCGACCGCCGAGTGCAGGAGGGGCGGGAGAAGATCGAGTCCGGCGAGGCGCCCGAGCAGGCCGCCTTCCAGAAGGCGCTCGAGCGGATGGCCGACCAGAAGCGCGAGCAGCTCGACCAGTTGCCGAAGGACATGGCCGGCCAGATCAAGGAGCTGCAGGACTACGACTTCATGAGTCCGGACGCCCGCCAGCAGTTCCAGGACCTGCTCGACATGCTCAAGCAGCAGATCATGCAGCAGACATTCCAGGGCATGCAGCAGGCGATTCAGAATACGACGCCCGAGCAGATGGCGGCCATGCGGGAGATGCTCCGCGACCTGAACCAGATGCTGCGCCAGCAGGCGGAGACCGGCCGCTCGAACTTCGACCAGTTCATGGACAAGTGGGGCCAGGTCTTTCCGGGCGTCGAGAGCTTGGAGCAGCTCGTCGAGCAGCTCCAGCAGCAGATGGCGCAGATGCAGTCGCTGCTCGACAGCATGAGCCCGGGCCAGCGCCGCGAGCTGCAGGAGATGATGAACGCGGCGCTCCAGGATCCGGAGCTGCGCCGCGAGCTGGCCGAGCTGGCGATGAACCTCGACGACCTCAACCCCGGCGGCATGGAGAGCCGGCGCTACTCATTCCGTGGCGACGAGCCGATGTCGCTCCAGGATGCGATGGGGCTGATGGAGGAGCTCCAGCAGATGGACCGCCTCGAGCGGCAGCTTCGCGACGCCGAGGACGTGTCCGACCTGGAGGGGATCGACCCGAACCAGGTGCGCAACCTGCTCGGCGACGAGGCCGCCCAGACCCTCGAGCAGCTTCGCCAGCTCCGCAAGATCCTCGAGGAGGCCGGCTACGTCGAGAGCAAGGGCGACCAGATGGAGCTGACGCCGCGGGCGATCCGCAAGATCGGCCAAAAGGCGCTGCGCGACATCTTCGCCCAGCTCAAGAAGGACCGCGTCGGCAAGCACGAGACCGACTTCCGCGGGGCCGGCGGCGACCGCTCGGATGACACAAAGCCGTATGAGTTCGGCGACACGTTCCTGCTCGACCTGCAGAAGACGGTCCGGAACGCCGTCGAGCGGCAGGGACCGGGCAAGCCCGTGCGGCTGGCTCCCGACGACTTCGAGGTGTTCCGGACCGAGCTGAACACCCAGTCGTCGACGGTAGTCATGCTCGACATGAGCCGCTCGATGCTCCTACGCGGCTGCTTCCGGGCGGCGAAGCGGGTGTCGATGGCGCTGAATTCGCTGATGAAGGGCCAGTTCCCGCGCGACAACCTCTACATCATCGGCTTCTCGTACTACGCCCGCGAGCTGAAGCCGGACGGCTTGCCGAGCCTCACCCTCAACGAGTGGGAATACGGCACGAACATGCAGCACGCGTTCATGCTCGCTCGCGACCTGCTCAACCGTCACAAGGGCGTCAACCGCCAGATCATCATGATCACCGACGGCGAGCCCACGGCCCACTTCGAAAATGGGCGGGTCGAGTTCTGCTACCCGCCGACCCGTCGGACGTACCTCGAGACGCTCAAAGAAGTCCAGCGCTGCACGCGGGACCGGATCACGATCAACACATTCATGCTCGAGCGGAACTATGCGCTGATGAGCTTCGTGGACGAGGTGACGAAGATCAACCGCGGCCGGGCGTTCTTCGCCAGCCCCGAGAACCTCGGCGAGTACATCCTCGTCGACTGGGTGAACCAGCGCCGCCGTCAGAGCCGCCGCACGGCGTCCTGACGCGCCGGCATCGGCCCGCCCGCAGCTCACGTGAGGCGCGTGGAGCGGGCGGGCCGATGCGTTGGCGTCAGCCGTGGTCGACGTCGAGCGCGGCCGGGACGCCGACCGGCAGCTCGGCGTCCGGCGGCAGGTGCTCCGGGTCGAGCGGCGGCAGCTCCTCCGGGAAGATCTTGCCCGGATTCATGATTCCCTTCGGGTCGAGCGCGCGCTTGATCCGCCGCATGACGTCGAGGGCCGGCCCGTGCTCGCGGAGCATGTACGGCGCGCGGGCCAAGCCGACGCCGTGCTCGCCGGTCGTCGTGCCGCCCATCCGCAGCCCCAGGTCGTGGATCTCGTCGGCGACCCGCAAGACGCGCTCCACTTCGTCCGGGTTGCGGCCGTCGATCAGGTGGCCGGGGTGGAGCCCGCCGCCACCAATGTGGCCGTAGGCGGCGATCGGAATGTCGTACTTCGCGCTGATGTCCTGGATCGCGCGGAGCGTCTCCGGAATTCGGGCGACCGGGACGCAGATATCCTCGCCGCAGTAGGCGCGATTCGAGCCCGGCCGCAGCAGCCCGACCGCCGCGCCGACGACCGAGCGCGCCTCCCAGAGCGCCGCGATCCGCGCCGGCTCATCCGACCAGTCGACCGTCCGGGCGAGCGGCCGGATGATCTCGGCGATCCGCTCGGCATCCCAGCGCACGCCCGGCGGATTACCGTCGACCTCCCAGAGGATCAGTGCCTCGGCGTTCGGGAGGCCCATCTGAGGGCGGTACAGGTTGACGGCCTGGATGCAGCGCTCGTCGAGGATCTCGACGGCCGAGGGGCTGATCCCGCCCCCGAAGACGGCCTGGACCGCCTCGCCGGCGTTTTCGAGCCGGTCGAAGACGCCCAGGACGATCGCCTTGGCGATCGGGATCGGCATCAGCTTCAGGCGCAGCTTCGTCACCACGCCGAGCACGCCTTCCGAGCCGACGAACAGCTTGGTCAGCTCCAGCCCAGCCGACGACTGTTTCGCCCGCGACCCGACCGAGCCGGTCTCGATCACCTGCCCGTCGGGCAGCACGACCTCCAGGCCCAACACCCAGGCGCTCGTCGGGCCGTACTTGACAGCGCGCATGCCGTGGGCATTGGTCGAGGCCATCCCGCCGACGGTTGCCATGCGCGACGAGCCTGGATCCGGCGGGAAGATCAGCCGGTGTTTCGCTAACCGCTCGTTCAGCTTGGCGTGGACGACGCCCGGCTCGCAGATCACCTGCATGTTCGGCACGTCCAGCTCGATGATGCGGTCCATCGCGTTCAGCGCCAGGACGATCCCGCCGTGGAGCGCGACCGAGGCCGCAGCCTGGCCGCTCGCCGCGCCGCGCGGGGTGACCGGGATGGCGTGCGCGTCGGCGTAGCGCATGACGGCCGCAACGTCCTCAGTCGAGCGAGCGATCACTGCCGCGTCAGGAGCGCGCGGCGCGAGCTGGGTGATGAACGATGCGTCGTAGGCGTAGGTATGGAGCGCGGCCGGCTCCTCGACGACGACGCTATCCTTCAGGATCGCGCGCAGGTCGGCCGCGATCCGGGCCCGATCACGAATGGGCCGACTGATGCGGCCGTCTGACGTTCCGTCGATGCTCACGTCGTCTCCTCGGCAAAATCGGGACAGGTAATGAGCCCATGCACCCGGTCAACGAGTGCCGGGAGCCAGCAGACCTTCACAGGGATTCGGAGGCATGGCTCCAAGCGCCGTACACGCCGGACTTGCTGCGGGCGACCAGGTCCGGCCAGCTCCGAAGATCGGCTGCCGCGATGAGATTCGATTCGTCGCCCACCTGACGCACGGTCATTCGCATCGCGACATCGGGAGCCGCCTACCATGGCAATGCGACTGCCGAAGCCGACCGATCAGGCGGTACTTGGCCGGCACTCTAGGTCAGCCCCGGCTGCAAGGGCGGCCGGCCCGAGGCGTGCTCCCCCATCCATCAATACTGGTTTTGCCGTCGATCCTAGTAACTACGCCCCCAGGCCGGGAAAGCCTCAACGCCGGCTCACCCGAAAGGCTAAGGTTGAGCTGTTCGCATCATGAACCAGTTGGTGACACCGAGCACCGGCGTCTGGCCGATCGTCTCGAAGCCGTACCGTTGATAGAATCGCACGTTCTCGGGCTTGTCCGTCTCCAGGTAGAGCAGACTGCCCCGGTCGTCCATGCGAGCGCACACCTCCTCCAGAATCGCGCTCCCGATGCCCTGCCGCTGGAGGGGCCGGTCGACCGCGACCGGTCCAAGGTGCCAGTGCCGCTCGGCCGGATCACGTCGCGCCCATACCCGCATCCACGCCCCCATTCTTACGAGCGATGCCGGTACCACCCGGGGAAGAAGGCGAGGGAGCATCCGCAGGGACTCGTGCCCCGACGGGCGACACTCCCCCGGCTCGGCCAGGCCCGCGATACCTAGGAGCGCGCCTTCTCTGAAGGCGCCGATGAGCACGCCCTTCCTGGCTACTAACGGTAGCACCGCGCCGAAGAGTGCCCCGAGTCTCCGCTCTCGTTTCGCCACGTCCTCGCCGAAGGCCTCGATGTGCGTCGGGTTGTCGCGCATACCTCGTGCTAGAAGGGTCGCTGCCTGCCCGAGCTCCTCCGGGCCCAACTCTCGTATCTCCAGATTGACATCTATCTTCATCGTCTCTCCCTCTGGGTACGTGGTTGGGGAGGATATCCATGCAGCAGCTTGCCGGATGAGACGACGATGCCCACCCTACCTGGCCGCCCAGCCCGGAACGACTAAAGGTGAGCTTCTGCCTCGTCTCACTTGGCTATGGCGCCGTCGCCTCGTCCAGCAGCTCGACGATGTGCTTCACGCGCGTGGGCTCGGCGCGCTCGGCCAGGCCGCTCCGAAGCTGGAGCAGGCAGCCGGGGTTGGCGGTGGCGATCATCGGGGCGCCGGTCGCGGCCGCGTTGTCGAGCTTGCGGCGCTGGAGCTGGCGCGACTCGTTCGGGTTGGTGACGTTGTAGATGCCGGCGCTGCCGCAGCAAAGGCTGCTCTCGGCCATCTCGCGCAGCTCCAGGCCGGGGATCGCCTTGAGCAGGGCGCGCGGCTGCTGGGTGATCCGCTGGGCGTGGGCCAGGTGGCATGGCTCCTGGTAGGTCACGGCCGAATTCAGCGGTCGGCCCATCGGGAGCTGCCGACCGGCCAGGAGCTGGGTCACGTCTTTGACGCGGGCGCTGAATGCACGCGCTCGCTCGGACCAGGCGACGTCGTCGCGGAAATGGTGGGCGTAGTCCTTGAGCATCGCGCCGCAGCCGGCCGAGTTCACGACGATCGGTGCGTCGCCATCCCGCTCGAAGGCGGCGATGTTCCGCCGCGCCAGCTCCTTCGCTCCCTCCAGGTCGCCACTGTGGGCGTTGAGCGCCCCGCAGCAGCCCTGCTCGGCCGTGTTCACCACGTCGCAGCCGGCGCGCTGCAGGACGCGGATCGTGGCGCGGTCGATGTCGGCGAGGGCGGTCGACATGACGCAGCCGGCGAAGAACGACACGAGCTCGGACGCGGGCGCCGCCGTCCCGTTCAGCCCGCCGCGCGGCGCATCTCGCTTCGCACGGTAGACCTCGCCGCGCGGGACGAGGAACGGCCAGTCGACCGGCGGCAGGAACGCCTCGGTCTCCTTCAGCCCGAGCAGCTTGACGATGCCGAGCCCGCGCGCGAGCGCCTGGAGCCCGCTCCGCTGGTAGAGCCGGAGCAGGAAGACGAAGCCCCGGAACAGGCGCATGTCCCAGAACAGGTAGCGGAACGTCAGGTGACGAACGAGCCGCTCCGGCCAGCTTCGCAGGACGTTCGGGGCGATCGCCGTTCGCAGGGCGACCTGGAGCGGGTCCATGTGGACGCCGGCCGGGCAGACGGCGGTGCAGGCGTCGCAGACCAGGCAGTTCTGCTCGTGCTCGATCAGGGCGGGCGTCAGCGCGATCCGGCCGTCCTGGAGCATCCGCATCATCGCCACCCGCCCGCGTGGCCCCTCGCCCTCGTGACCGGTCAGCACGTACGTCGTAC
>JALYGH010000477.1 GCA_030777205.1 Chloroflexota bacterium | reverse complement strand
CATACGGCCCCGAAAGGGCAGTCGGAGCGCCGTCGGGACATCGCCCGCCTTCTCGCCGATCCGGGCTTCGGGTAGCCGAAGCGCCTACGTGTCACATCTGCGTCACACGTGACGGAGCAGTACTAGGAGACGTGCCCCTGCAGGTCGCTGCCCGAGAGGATCGCGTTCGTCGCCACTGTCGTGCCGTGGACGATCACCTCGGCGTCCGCCGGGGCCAGCTCGGCCCGCCGCAGCAGCGCGCGGAGCCCGTCGACGATGGCCGGGATGAGGCCCTCCGGCGCGGACGAAACCTTCAAGGTACCGACGCGGCCGTCCGCGGCGAGGACGACCAGGTCGCTGAAGGTGCCGCCGATGTCGATGCCGATGCGGTAGCGCGTGGGCGTGCTTCGCGCCTCCTCTTGTCGGTGCCCCCACCGCTACCCCGTCCCCCAACCTCGGGGGGTAGCGGTGGGCGGCCTGTACCTCGGGTAGGTGCCTTCCCCTTACATGCGCAGGAGCGGGTCGAGGGCGCCGCGCAGCCCGTCGCCGCGTTGCCGGCGGGGCAGAATGCCCGTCCAGGCCGTTGGCCGTCGCCTCAAGAGGTCCTCCACTGCCATGGCTCTCGTTCGCCACGTCAAGACTGATCGAGCGGGGGGCGATGCTGGACCCAGGGTGCGGCGGCTTCGAAGCACGCCGCGGCGCGCAGGACCGTTGTATCGGCGTGCCAGCGCCCGACGATCTGCAGGCCAACCGGTAGCCCCTCGGACGTGAAGCCGCAGGGGACCGTAGCGGCCGGCTGACCGGTCAGGTTGAAGGGGTAGGTGAACGGCAGCCGGTCGAACATCGACCGCATCGGTCGGCCATCGATCTCGCGTGGGCCTTCCTCGGGCCCCGGCTCCTTGGACCAAGCGCCAACCGGCATCTGCGGGGTCAGCAGCAGGTCATAGGTCTCGAAGAAGCGATGGGCGTGCTCGTAGAGGACGGTGCGTCCGAGCAGGGCCTTGCTGTGCTCGAGCGCCGAGACACGCCGCGCGTTCTGGATCATCTGCTCCAGCGTCGCCTCGATCCAGTCCGGGTGCTCCTCGTAGCGCTCGACCTGCCGTCCAGCCACGCTGACCTCGTAGATCGTCTTATGGAACTGGTAGGGATCCGGCCAGGAGGGTGCGTCCTCTTCCAGCGTGCAGCCGAAATCGGTGAAGCGGCGCGCGGCGGCCTCGGCAAGGGTCCGCACCTCCGAGTCGACGGCGCCGTAGCGGAGATCCGGACTCCAGGCCACGCGCAGGCCGTGCAGGTCGCCCTCGCAGGCGGTCAGGTAGTCCTCCGGCGGCGCGTCGATCGACAGCGGGTCGCGTGAGTCCGGGCCGGCCATCGCCCGGAGCAGCACGGCCGCGTCGCGGACCGTCCGCGTCATCGGTCCGTTGTGGGAGCGCGTGGCGAACAGGTCCGCCGTCGGCGCGTACGGTACCCGGCCGAACGATGGCTTCAGGCCGAAGATCCCGCACAGCGCGGATGGAATGCGGATCGAGCCGGCTCCGTCGGAGCCGTGGGCGAGCGTCCCCAATCCTGCCGCGACGGCGGCGCCGGCGCCACCGGACGAGGCGCCGGAGGTCCGATCGAGCCGCCAGGGGTTGCTGCAGGGTGGCCCGAGCAGGTTGTCGCACATATCCTTGTAGCCGAAGTTCGGCGTATTGGTTTTCCCGAGCAGCACGCCACCGGTCCGCTTCAACCGGGCCGCGACCGTGCCGTCCTCGGTCGGGACGTTGTCCGCGAACCACTTCGAGCCGAACGTGGTACGAATGCCCGCAGTCGGCTCGAGGTCCTTGAGCGAGTACGGGATGCCGTCCAGCGGACCGAGCAGCTCGTTCCGCAGCACTCGGGCCTCGGACGCCCGGGCCTGCTCGCGCGCAAGATCGGCGGTGACCGTTAGGAAGGCGTTCAGCTTTGGGTTCACTCGATCGATCCGCGCCAGCGCGGCGTCGGTCACCTCGACCGGCGACACCTCGCGCGAGCGGATCATGCGGCCCAGGTCGATGGCGGAGGTGAAACACAGCTCGGTCGCGTCCACGTTGGCCCCCTCACCCGCCCGGCGTCGCCGGCGGTTCGGATGCCCGATGATGCCCGTTCGGACGCGGTCCGGCAAGCATGCCTGGTGATGTAGGTCCTGCTACGGGGACGCGTAGCTCGCCGGGCCCGACGATAGCAAGACGTTGACATCCTTCTGGACGGTGCCTATGATCGCGCCATCCGGCTCATTTCAGTCCTCGGCGATACGGCCGGCCCGGAGGGAGCATGACGATGTCGACGGACCGCGATACCCTCAGGACGCGAGTCAGGATCCCGCGCCGACAGTTCCTGCGCGGAGGTCTGGTGCTGACCGGCACGGTCCTGGCGGGCGGGCTGCTGCAGGCCTGCGGCTCGGGCCAGGCGCCGCCGAACCCACCCACGGCG
>JALYGH010000476.1 GCA_030777205.1 Chloroflexota bacterium | reverse complement strand
CGATCGGTCCGACGCGTCGGACCGATCGGACCATTGCGGGCCGGTCCCTCTGTTCACCGACGCAGTTGATGGGCTCGCTCTCAAGCGCCTGATCGGATCGCGTAGATGTCGTACTGCACCTCCCCGCGCTCGAGGAATGCCTGCCCGATCCCGACGCACTGGAGACGATTCAGCCACGCGTAGTCGGGGTGGCTGGTGTGGTAACGCGGGACGATGTGGATCGCCGTCCCGCTCGGAGGAGGTTCGCCTCGGAGGAACGCCTGGTAGCCGTCCTCCCCGAGGTCCGCGACACCGGAGTAGGTGCTGTAGATCAGGGCCCCGTCGTCGGTCTCGATGGTGATGCGAACGTCGAGGATCGCCACACCATCGGTCCGGAGCGTCAGCCAATCGCCGCCCGCGGGCGCAGCTTCCCGCGCAGCCGTGGCCCGCTCACCTGCCCGCTCGTGACGTAGAAGTTCGCGCGGATCCCTTCCCCTGTGGGCCCGATGACCTCCGGAGGTTGAAGGCTGGCGCTGTACGAGAACAGATGCTCCAAGCGGACTCGATCATCGCACCCTCCGCGACGCCGTCGTCACCATTGCCGCTGCCCAGTCCCCTCGGCACTCCAGCGGGAGCCGCATGGCGCCAGCGTAGAGCAGGACGCTCGATCCGTCAATCGGGACGATTAGCGGCCCAGATCCCGCCCCCCGGGAGTGATACGGCTCGGTCGACGTTCCGCGATCCACTGGAGGACCTCGGACGGATCGAGCTACGCTGGACGTCCCCACGCTCGGGATCGACGCCAGCCGCAGTCGCCACAGTCCGCGTCTGCTGAGTCGCCGACCATCACGGCCGGCTGCCCGGGCGGCATGCAAGCCCGACACCGCCCACCGGGGAGCGAGGTCTCCGGGCGAACTTAGGGGGAGCGGCGCGGCCCGTGGGAGAATCCTTCCGGGCGGCCCGTCATAGCCGCCGGCGGCCCGCGGCCCGGCGATGCTAGCTGCCGGTCAGCGGGTGTTCTCGGAGTCGGGAGGGAGCGCCGCACAGCTCCGCCTCCGAGACCCATTTGTACGGAGCCCCTCGCCGGGATCATACAAAACTGACCCTTTTTGTACGCCCCTGACCAGGAGAGGGACGGGAGGGCCTCGTGCGAGGGCGAGTGGCATGGGGGCCCTGGTGGCGCCTGCACTTCCGCTCGCGGCGAGCATTCAGAGATGAACTACGGGCGACCCCGCGGCAGACCGTCGAGCGCCAGGCCGAGCGGCTCGAAGCCCCGGCCGAGAGGATCGGTCGGCAGGGCGCCGAGCTGCACAGCCTGAATGTGGAGTTGGGGCGCGCGACGTCCACGCTGGCGGCCCAAGCCGAGCACTACGCGCGGCTCGGTCGGCAGGCGCGCCGGCTCCAAATCGGCCTCGCCGCCGCCGTGTTCGTCGTTGCCGCCCTGCTCATCGTGGCCGGCACGCTCGCCGCAGTCGGCCAGCATGATCCGGGCCGCCAGGCCGACCGGGAGCGCGCCGCCGCCCACGGTGAAGGGCCCCTGCCCGTCCAGTTCCCCGCGCGCCAGGCGGCTACCCCGCCCTGGACTGTTCCTTCGTGGTCTCCAGGCGCTTCTCGACCGCCCTGAGCGCGATCGTCGGCGCGCGCTTCAACTCTACCGGCAGCTCGCGCTCGCTCACGATCAGTCTCGCCCCCCTTGTTCACCATGTCGCCGCCGCACTTCACGGTAGAGCGCCTCGGTCGCCGGGACACCGATGCCATCGAGGAACGTGTCGGCTCGGTGGTCGAAGCCGAGGCCGGCCCCCCCGCAGATGCCATACTCGCGGCCGCCCGCTCCATAATCGCCTCGATCGCCTCGCGGTCCCGGTCGTTCATCTCGGCCCCTGCCTCGGGCGCTTGAAGAAGAACCTGTAGGAGCCGGCCATGGCGCCCTCGCCCATCACGCTGACGAGCTCCCACCCGTCCTGCCCGAACTGATCGAGCAGCGACGCATAGAAGTCGTACCCCGACTCCTCCCGTCCCAACTCCCCGGTCCTCCCCCTGTTGTCCAGCCACCGCCGAGCCTGCACGGTATCCGCGAAGACCTCCAGGTACTCCCACGCCGTCATCTCAGCTCCCCTCGGTCATCCGTGCTCGCCTCATCGGGCGGCACGTCGTCGTCCGATTCGGCGCCACCGTCGGCACCCTCGCGCCGCGGCGTGATCACCTCCCCCATCTCCTCGGCACGGCGGCCCGGGTCGTTCGGATCCGTGCTCACGTCAGTCCTCCTGTTTCGGCCGCTTGACGATCAACGTCGCGCTCTATCCGCCGCCGTGGGAGACGGTGCCCACGTGTTCCCAGCCCGCCGTGCTGGCGTCGGTGAGGGCCTGATAGAAGGGGAGCCGATGGTCGTCGTTCCGATGGCGCAAGTGCCGACCATCGAGCTGAATGACGGCCGCCCTCTCGGCGCCAACACCCTCGACCCGCCATGTCAGGTGCTCCCACTGCTGCATCAGCCCCTCCCCACGCCGAGCATCAGGAGCGCGCCGATGACGGCAAGCAGGCCGCCGCCGACGGCGCGACCCGGGGCGGCCACGGCGAACGGCGCGGAGGCAGGCAGCGGCCTCCGCGCCGGGTCGCGTTCGGTCACCCCCGTCTCCCTTCCTGCGGCTCCTGGTTGAATGCCTCCGAGCTGGCGTACGGCAGGCTCGTGGCCAGGCGCACGCGACGACGATCGTCCTCGACCCACGCCGGGGGCGCCGTCGCGACCAGCTTGGACAGGAGGAGGAACCACCGGGTCCGCCGATCCTGGGCACCGGCCAGCGTCGACCCCGCCTCGACCAGCGCGACCAGGAGCCAGGATGCGTCCCGGATCTGGCCGTCGGACAGGCCGTCGATCGTTCGATGGAGCCGCTCGCGTACGTCCTCGCTCATTCCCCACCTCGCGTGTTGCCCCGGGCCTTCTTCCGCGCAGCCTTGCGGATCTTCTCCCGCCGCAGCTCGTGGGCCGGCGTGAAGCGCTGCTTGCGGCGGTACTCGCGGAGG
>JALYGH010000475.1 GCA_030777205.1 Chloroflexota bacterium | reverse complement strand
TGCTCGGTCGGGTGTCGAGTCAAATCCCGGGGTGGAGCGGCGCATCCTATAGAGTGCCGCGACCGTCCCGACCAGGCCCTTGGATACCGCATCCACATCAGCGGCGGGCGCACCAGCATCGGCGGCCTTGCCGTCCAGCAACCCAGCGCGCCGTGTGGCGGGCCGTCCGTCGCCAGTCGCGGGCGGCCAGGTAGTCGGTCTTCGGCTGCCCACCAATCGCCACCAGCCGGCGGGCGCAGGTCAGGGCCGTGAAGTCTAGCGTCCCGAAAGCCACTGCCGTGTCGGCGGCCGATTGGCGTACGCTCCCATCGAGCTCATCGGGAGCCTCGTATGGCCCACCTGTCGAGCTGCACGCGGGGTGGCCGGCCACGAGGAAGGGAGCAGGAGGCGGGGTGGCGACGATGGAGACGATGACCTCGGGCCGGTGGGCGGGGGCGGCCGCGACCGTGGGCGGCCTGCTGTGGTTGCCCTACGGGGTGTTCGAGATGCTGGAGCCGTGGGGCGCAGCCACCGTCTACCGGGAGGGGGTCGGGTATGAGCTGATCATCGACGTGCCGCGCTTCGTCGCGTACAGCCTGCCCGGTGGGCTGGCGTTGCTGCTCACCTCCCTCGGGCTGCTCGGCGCGATCGCGCGGCTCCGACTACCACCGGGCCGTGGTGGCCGGAGTGGCGGGATCGAGCGTGGTCTGGCCTCCGTCGCGCTGGGGCTCGCCGCCCTCAGCCTCGCGGGCGTGGCCGCGCGGTTCGACCCGCTGTTCACCGTGGGGCTGATCTTCGGCACGCTCGCCCTCGGGGCCGCCGCCTCGCTGGCGGGTGTCGCTGCTCGCCGCGCCGGCGTCGCGCCCGCTTGGACGGCGGCGCTGCTGACCCTCGGCCTGATGGGCCTGCTCGTGCTGCCACTGTGGCCGCTGGTGTACGCGGTGGCCCTCGTGCCGCCGGGGGCAGGGGCGGCGTTCCTGGCCCTGTTCGGCCTGGGCTGGATGGCCCTGGGCTGCGCCCTGTGGTCGGGCCGGGGCGAGTAGCGCGCCGCCCGCGCGGGGCGCACCGACTGATCTCGGGGATGTGACCCGCCGGTCGGAACTCCCGGCTCAGCGGACGGAGCGCCTCTCGAAGCTGTCGCTGCGGGGAAGGGCTCGCGCGACCTGAGCCGCGCCCGGATCCCCACGGTCGACGCGTTGCTCTGCACCGCGCCGGACGCGCCCACGTTCTGGTACGCTGCCGGTCCTGGTCGACGAGCGGCGGCGGAGCATCTGGACGACGATCAGGATAGCCAATCCCCCGGACGGAGATCGAGCATGAGTGACGCCGAGTTCGTGTCGCGCGCGTTCGTCGACGATCCGTACCCCTTCTACCAGCGCTGGCGGGCCGAGGCGCCGATCTGGTGGAGCGACCACCTCGGGGGTTGGGTCATCGCGCGCTACGCGGACGTCAGCAAGGTGCTGGTGGACTACCGGACGTTCGGGCAGTCCTACACCTCCGAGGCGCCGCTGGTCGACGCGCTGGAGCGGGTGCCGATCGGGATGATGGACCCACCGACGCACACGAAGGTCCGCAGCGCGATCAACCCCGACTTCCGCCGTCGACCGATCGAGGAGAAGATGCGGGCGCTCGTCGAGCGATCCGTGGACGAGGCGCTCGCCGGCCTCCCCGCGCACGGCGCATTCGAGCTCAAAGAGCGGTACGTGCGGCCGATCGTGCGGGCGGCCATCGCCGCGCTGATGGGCACCGACGACACCGACCGGCTGATGCGCTACTACGAGCAGGTGATGGACTACCTTAAAGAGGGGCGCGTCCGCGCGGCCGGCCCCGAGCTCGTCGAGGTCGGGCGGCAGGCCGGCCGCGACCTGATGGCCTACCTGCGCGAGCTTCGCGCGCGCAAGGAGCGGGAGCCGGGCCCGGACCTCCTGAGCGACTTCGTGCAGCGGGGCATCGCCCCGGACGACATCGACGTGGTGGCCGCCCAGATCGTCATGGCCGGCGAGGAGAGCCCGACGCGCGGCATCGCGACCACGCTCGGCGCCCTGCTGTCCCACCCAGAGGCGCTCCGGCAGGTGCGACGGGACCCGAGCCTCGTCGGGCCGGCCTTCGAGGAGGCCCTGCGCTGGGTCAGCCCGGTCCAGGTCAAGGGCCGCCGCGCGCTGAAGGCCACGGTCCTCGACGGCGTCGAGATCGATGCGGGGCAGGAGGTGACGGCGCTGCTCGGCTCCGCGAACCGCGACGAGGCGAAGTACGCCGACCCCGACAGCTACGACGTGAGCCGCCGCAACGTGGACCACATGGCGTTCGGGGCGGGCATCCACGTCTGCCTCGGGGCGGCCCTGGCTCGGCTCGAAGCGACGGTCGCCATCCAGAAGCTGCTGGACAAGTACCCGCGCCTGGAGCTCGACCCGGACCGCCCGATCGCCTTCGAGGGCCTGGTCTTCCGTGGCCCGACCGAGGTGTGGGTCCGCGCCTGATCCGGCCGACCTCCGAACTCGGCGGCATCGCGACTCCTGGTCGACGGGGGCGAGGATCTGGCGCGGGCCGGTGCGCGAACTGTGGGGGGAGGTCGGCCTGCGGGTCCGCGCGGGGGGCTACGTCGGCGCCATCGCCCACCGGTGGACGGGGAAGGGCCGGCGGCTCTGCGAGGTCAGTCACGCCTTCCGCGCCCTTCCACCCGGCGGCCATCGCATGGCGATGCTGGACGGCGAGCACGTGTGCGGGGCGACGCGACAGGCGGCGTCCGGCCGAGTCCCACACGTTCCCGCCCGCATGAGTCCTCTCCTTGCCCGCCTACTTCGCGTACGGGATGGCGGCGCCGACCAAGCTGCTGACGAGGGGCGCGAGGACTGCGAAGCCCGCCCGGATCGTCTCCAGCAGCGAGAGTTTCAACTCCAGTAGTTCCTCCAGGCTCTTGCGTCGCTCATACCTCGGCTTCCAGTCATCGGTCGAACTAGATTGGGTAGCCGGACCGGATTGCGTGGTCGAACCGGGTTGGGAGATCGAGCCGGATTGCGCGGGCGGACTGGTTCGGATGGTGGGATCCGGGAGCGCACTCGCCGTTTCGACGAGCCACCGACCCGCCGCCCTGAGCCGTGCGTAGGTGGGGAGGTATCTTGGACGCGCTACGGGGTGCAGACGAGGAGTGGGACGGCGCCCCACAGTTCTCCATGGGCCGCACAATGCTCGCCTCTCATCGACCTGCAGAGTGGGTGCTCACGCCTCGATGTCCGCGCCCGTGGCCGCCTCCAGGCTCTCCAACCAGGCCCGCGCCTCGCCGGGCCGCCCGAACCGCTCCACCCTCAGGTGGGCGTACTCCGATCGGGCGAGCACGGTCGGGTACTCCCGCCGACACCGCCGGTGCGTCCGCAGCAGCCAGAGGAAGAGCGACTCATGGGTGAACAAGTGCTCCCACAGCTTCTCGCAGTTCCCGTTGTACACCTCCACCCGCGCGATGCCTCGCCAGAGCGTGCGCCGCGCCAAGCGCCAGAACACCAGCGGCAGGGGGTAGTCCAACCAGAGCAGCGTGTCGGCCCGCCCCCAACTGATGTCACGGACCGCGATGGCGCGCCTCCCGACGAGTCCGTACCCATCTGCCTAGTTTCGGGGATGCAAGGACCGGGAATCGTCGGTATGCTGCGCGTAGTCCGCGTCGGCGCTGCTGCCACGGGGGCGGCGACGCGGAGAGGCGGCAACGCAACCTACCGAGGCCCGATGGTGTCGTGGGGGGAGCATGGGCAAGCGGCTGGTGGTCTGCTGCGACGGTACCCCGCAGCCCACCTACTGCCGGGCGGGGGTGGGCACCGGCAGGTGGGGCCGCGCGCGCGTGGAATGCGGTGTGCACTCATCGCATGCGAGACACGACGACGGAACGGGGGGAACGTCGATGGGTCAGGGCAAGACGGTGCTCGTCGTGGACGATGATCCCGACGTGCGGTCGATGGTGTCGTTGGTGCTCGCTGACGAGGGGTACGGCGTGGTGGAGGCGGGCAACGGCCGCGATGCCCTCGAAGCCGTGCGGCGTGCCGCTCCCGATACCATCCTGCTCGATCTCCAGATGCCCGTGATGGACGGCTGGGCGTTCGTGCGGGAGTGTCGGGCCGATCGGCGCTGCGACGGCGTGCCCATCGTCGTCATGTCGGCCGGCCAACGGGTCGGAGAGGCGGTCAAGCTCGGGGCGAGCGATTTCCTCGCCAAGCCCTTCGACCTGGACGTGCTGCTGAGTAAGGTGGCGAGCGTCCTCTAGGCCATCCCGCCCCGCCGCCTGCTGTCCAGCGCCTCGTTCACGACGGTCGCCAATTCGTCCACGTCGAACGGCTTGCGGATGAGCGCGCGCAGGCCCAGGGCGTCGACCATCTCGTCCCTGGCCCAGGTTCTCGCGGTGACCAGGACGGTCGGGACGGCCTGCGCCAGGCGCAGGACCTCGGCGCGCTCCTCGGCCGCAAGCTCCTGGTGACTTTGGCCCCAGAAGTCCACGACGGCCAGGGTGGCCGGGTCGAGGTCGGCGGCATCGAGCACCTGTTCGGGCGACTCACAGACCCGGACGCGATGCCCGCCCTCCGCGAGGACATCCGCCACCAGGTCGCGGATGGAAGGCTCGTCATCCAGCAGGAGGATGTTGCCGCTCGTCATCATCGCCTCCGTCCTCGTCGACCGGGCGACCCCACACCCATTCGCCGTCGCCGCGCTCCACGTCCAGCCCCGCGCCGTTGCGGGATGCACGCCGATAGAAGGACTCACGATACCGCGAACGGGCGCGGCTCACCATCTGGAGATATGTAGATCTTCCCGATTCCGTCACCACGGCCCCTGTGGCCCGCGCTGACCTTCGCCCTGCCGCGCCACCTGCGCCCTCAGTAGCGTGCTCGGCAGCCCCACCACGAGCACGAGCCGCCTGCCTTCCTCGGGCAGGACTTGGATTCGTCCGGCACGCCTGGAAGCTCGGGAGCCAGTCGGCCGGGGGTCCGGCCGAGCACCTCGGCGGCGTG
>JALYGH010000474.1 GCA_030777205.1 Chloroflexota bacterium | reverse complement strand
GCCGGCCATCGCCAGCAGCCGCATCGACGGCATCACCCGCATCTCGAGGATGCCGCGGCGGATCCGCTCGTACGTCTCGCTCGGCAGGCGGTCGCCGGCCAACTCGTGGAGGAAGTCGACCGCCCGGTCGACCGTCTCGATCCAGGTCTCGCGGCGCCCCAGCTCGTAGGAGAAGCGGGAGTACTTGTCGAAGTACTGGAACTTCTGGAGCGGCGTCGGGAAGTACTGGTCCGACGCCGTGAACGCCGCCCGAACTTCCTCCGGGATCGGCCGCTCCTCGCGCTTCTTGGCGTGCTCGGCCCGGTAGAGGATGTAGCGCTTGGCCGCCTCGAACTCGCCGGCCGCCTGGAGGACCATCTCGACGATGTCCTGGACATCCTCGACGGTCGGATCGGTCGCGGTCGACTTGGCGGCGATGATGTTGACGACGCGGCGAGCCAGCTCGGGGATGGGCGTGGCCGGCGTGCGGCCGAAGCTGCCGAAGCACTTCGCCAGAGCAGCTTCGATCCGCTCGACCTCGAACGGGACGACCCGTCCGTCGCGCTTGACAATGCTCGTCGGGACGCTCACCTCGACCTCGATTGCCCTGCGCCCGCTTCCATTCCCATTCACCCCACTATTGGGAACGGAAGCAAGCTGCTTGTGCAACCCGTTCTCCATTACGCCCATCGGGACATCGCGCGGCTCGTCGGCCATAGAACACCCTCACTTTGGTGGGAGTTTCTAGGGGGCGCGAGGGCTGTCCTACCTCAGCCTGCTACCCACAAGATCTTGGGGAATATAGGGAGCATGCCACAACATCTTGTGCCTGTCAACACGGTCGGGGCACAAAACATCCCAACTTCCAGGTAGAACGCTCGTTCTGTCAATCGGCGACTTGCATATCATTAGCATGAACAGATGCTCGTTATGTCTGTTTCTCGAAAGTAGACAGAACGAGCAGCCCTCGGTGTTCTATGGCGTACCCTGCTTCCCCCGCTCATTTCCTGCTCAAATGGGAACCGAACCGACTCCACCAACGTCCGCGCCGAGTCGGGGGAGCGGTCCGCCGCCTTCGCCGCCGCCTCTTACGGGAAGCTGATCCCCAGCTCTTGCGCCACTTCACGGACCTCCCGCTCGACGCCCGCTGCGATCGGGATGCCCTCCCGCTGCCGGCGCGCTTTCTTCTCGGCCTCGATCTCGCGGGGGATGAAGATTGCGCTCGCCCCGGCCGCCAGCGGCGTCGCCTTGATCTCGCGGCACATCTGCGCCAGCCGTTCCTTGAACCGGGGCACCGGCACCATCTTGGCGACGTCGATCGCTCCGAGGCGCCCGATGTTCTGCTCCGTGTCGAGCTTGCCGCCGGCCTCCTCGGCCGTCGTTCCCCTCTTGACACGGTTGCTCAGCTCGACACTGGCGGAGAGTGTCGCCGGCCCCCGGACGCGTCGGCAACTCATCGAGCATCGCCGGGCGGCCGGCGCGGCACGCCACCACGATGCGCCACTTGTGGCGCTACACTTCTCTCGTGAGCGGGCTTGAACGATGAGGTGGACAATGCTCGCCCGGATGCAGTGGCGGATCGCGATTCCGTACACGCTGCTCATCGCCCTCTGCCTGCTCGGGCTCTGCGCCTACCTGATCACGTTCGTCAGGCAGCTCCAGCTCGACGGCGTGCAGACTCGCCTGGCGGCCGAGGCGCGGCTAATCGGCGAGGTCGTCGCCCAGGAGCTCGCCGACCGGCCGCCGGGCGGACCGACACCGGACAGCCTGGCCCGGATCCGAGACCAGGTCGACCGCCTGGCTCGTACGATCGACGCGCGCATCACGGTCATCGATGGTCAGGGCGCCGTCCTCGCCGATTCGGCCCAGGACCCGGCGCTCATGGAGAACCACGGGGGCCGCCCGGAGGTCGCCGCTGCCCTCACGAACGGCCCCGGTGAGCAGCAACGGTTCAGCGCCACGCTCGGCCGTGACCTGTTCTACGTCGCGGCCCCCATCTTTGCCGGTCAGACGGTCGTGGGCGTCGCGCGGGTGGCCGTGCCGCTGGAGGCGGTCAACGCCTCGCTCAACCGCATCTACCTCTTCGTGGGCGCGGCGCTCATCGTCACCACGGCCATCGCGCTCGGCCTCGCGGTCTGGATCGCCGGCACGGTCACTCGCCCACTGCGCCAGCTCACCGCCGCGGCGAACCTGCTCGCCCGGGGCAGCCTCCACACGGCCGTCGCGGTGCAGGATCGGGGCGAGGTCGGCATCCTCGCCGACAGCTTCAACCGGATGGCCCGCCAGCTCGAGCACCAGGTGGCGAGCCTCGGCCGCGAGCGCGACATCTTCGCGAACGTCCTGGCAAACATGGCGGACGGCATCATCGTCGTCGATCGGCGTGGGATGGTCCTAATCGCGAACGACGCCGCCCGGCGCCTGCTCGACGTGGCGGAGGCGCCGGAGGGCCTGTCGCTCGCGCGGGTCGTCCGCGATCACGAGATCTGCGCGGCGCTCCAGGACGCCCTCGCGCGCGGGATGCGCCGCACGGAGGTCCGACGGGCGGGCCGACCGGCTCGCCACCTGCGGGTGGCGGCGGCGCCCCTGCGCGAGGGCGGCGGGCTGCTCGTCATGCGCGACGTGAGCGAGGAGCGCCGTGTCGAGAACCTGCGCCGCGACTTCGTGGCAAATGTCTCCCACGAGCTTCGGACGCCGATCGCCGCGATCAAGGCGCTTACGGAGACCCTCGAGGAGGGCGCGCTGGACGACCCGCCGGCCGCTCGCGACTTCCTGCGGCGCATGCACCTGGAGGTTGACAAGCTGGCTCAGCTCGTCCAGGAGCTGCTCGAGCTCTCGCGCGTCGAGAGTGGGCGGGCCGAGCTGAAGCTGGAGCGGGTGGATCCGGCTGAGCTGGTCCGCTCTGCGGCAGTGCGGCTGCGGCCGGGCGCGGAGCGCGCCGGCCTGACGCTGGTCGCCGACCCGCCCGACGACCTGCCGTCGGTCCTGGCCGACCGCACCCGCGTCGAGAACGTCCTGCTGGCGCTCGTCCACAACGCCGTCAAGTTCACCGGCCCCGGCGGCACGATCTCGCTCTCGGTGGGGCCGGATGGCCGCTACGCCCGCTTCTCGGTCGCCGATAGTGGGATGGGCATTCCGCCCGAGGACGTGCCGCGCATCTTCGAGCGGTTCTACAAGGTGGACCGGGCGCGTTCGGCGGTCGGGACCGGCCTCGGGCTGGCCATCGCTAAGCACGTCGTCCAGGCGCTGGGCGGGCAGATCTGGGCCGAGAGCGAGGTCGGTCGCGGCACGGTCGTCCGCTTCACCCTGCCGACCGCCAGTGTCGAGCCAACCGGCCAGCCGCCCTCGTCGCTGGCCGCCCGCTACTGACGTCCGGGCACGGCCGAGCGCCGGCCGCGGCCCCCGTCGACGCACATCGCGCACCCACTCCGCGCGGCCGGATTCGATCGGAGGCGCGTTGAATACATACGAGCTGGCGAAGAAGTTCAAGTACCTCCGCACGACCGGCATCGTTGACGGCCTTGACGCCGTCGGGCGGCAGGACCTGACCCTGATGGACGAGCGGATCAAGCCGCTCTGGCGGGGCATCCGCTTCTGGGGTCCGGCCCTGACCGTGCGGGCGCTGCCGGCCAACAAAGCGGATGCCCCGCTCTCGCCCGAGGAGGCGATCCGCTCGCATAGGATCTGGTTCGACGAGTTCGGCGGGATGGGCGTCCGCGAGGCGGTCCGGCCTGACTGCGTCGTCGTCACCGGCACGGCCGGCTGCCCGGAGACGGGCATCTGGGGCTCGAACGACGCGCTCGAGATGGCCACGGGCGGGACGGTCAGCGTGCTGACCGACGGCTACGGCCGCGACACCGACGAGCTGATCCTCCAGAAGACGCCGGTCGCCTGCCGGGGACGCGGGCGCCCGATCACCCCGGGCTCGGTGATCTTCACCGGCGTGAACGAGCCGATCGCCTGCGGCGGCGCGCTCGTCCGCCCGGGCGACATCGTCGGCTGCGACGGCGACGGCGCGGTCGTCGTGCCGGCCGAGGTAGCCCGGGACTTCGCGATCGTCGCCCGCGGCATCCTGATCGACGATGCCCGCAAGCGCCGCCGACTGTACGAGCAGAACGGGATGGCGCCGGACGAGACGGTCGACGTCGAAGCGATGGAGGAGTTCCTCGCCGACCTGTAACGGGCGGGCGCCGATCGCCGAGGACGACCGCGATGTCCGCCGCGATGTCGGTGACGCGTCCTCCGAGGAGGGCTACGTCGGCGATCTGGGCGCTCCTGGCGTCGACGCGCTCGAGGGAGTCCGCGCGAGCAGGCCGGATGTCGGCCGGGGGGATACGACGGCGGGGCTGCCCGGCGGCCGTACAATTCCGGCGTAGAGCGAGCACTGACCGGGGGACGAGGATGCCTCAGCCAGCCGAGCCCTTCCAGCCGCCCGTCGACGGCCTGCCGGACCCCGGCATTCGCCAGCCCGATCCGGCCGAGCGCGCCACCGCGACGCTGTTCCGCAATGCGAACGTCGTGGACACGGAGGCCGGCCAGGTGCGTGGCGGCGTCGACGTACTGGTGCGCGGCGGGCGGGTCGACGCGATCGGCGCGGGACTCGCGGCGCCGGAAGCGCGCACGGCCGACGTGACCGGACGCTACCTGATGCCAGGCCTCATCAGCCTCCACGTCCACCCCGGGATGATGGTCGGGCTGCGGATGGACCCGAACGACATGACGCCCGAGCGAGTCCGCTCCGATCTCCAGCGCTGGCTCCGCTACGGCGTCACGACCGTCCAGGCGATGGGCAGCGATCGGCGCTTCAGCTTCGACGTCCAGCGCGACCAGCGCGAGGGCCGCTTCCTCGGCGCGCGGCTGTTCAGCGTCGGGCATGGCTTCGGCGTCGAGGGCGGCGTGCCGCCGTTCCAGATGGACCCGCCGGGCCCGGTCCGCGAGAGCGAGCCGAACGCCATCCGCCAGGTGGTGGCCCAGCTCGCGGAGCTCGGTGCCAGCGGCGTCAAGATCTGGTACGACGACTGGTACGGCCAGTTCCCGAAGATGGCCGTCGAGGTCGCGCGGACGATCATCGAGGCGAGCCGGGCGCACGGCCTGCGCTCCTACGCACACGTCTACCGCGTCGACGACGCCAAGCTGCTGATCGGGTTCGGGCTCGACGTCCTGGCCCACATGCCCCGCGATCGCGAGGCCGACGACGAGCTGGTCGAGCTGATGCGCGAGCGCGAGACGGCGGTCGTCCCGACGCTGACCGTCCCGGAGAGCAACGTCGCGTTCCTCGACCACCCGGCCTGGGTCGACGACCCGTTGTTCGGCTTGCTGCTGCCGCCGGGGAGTCGCGAGTACCTGCGCGACGAGCGGTTTCTGGCGACGATCCGCGCCAAGCCGGAGTACGCGGCGCTCCGCCCGGACGTCGACCGGGCGCTCCGCAACACCGTGCTGCTTCACGAGGCCGGCGTCACGATCGGGTTCGGGACCGACGCCGGCGTGACGAACCGGGTGATCGGGTTCTCGGAACACCGCGAGCTGGAGCTGCTCGTCGTGGCCGGCATCCCGCCCGCCGACGCGCTCCGGATGGCGACGACGACGTCGGCCGCCATCCTCGGGCAGGCGGCCGAGCTGGGCGAGATCGCACCCGGGCGCCACGCCGACATCCTGGTGCTTCGGGCGAACCCGCTGGAGGACGTGCGCAACACCCGGACAATCGAGTCGGTCTGGCTCGGCGGGGTCCGCGCTGCCGACGGATTGGCGTAGGGGCCCGGCGCACGGGGAGCGCACGCGCGGTGACGACAGGAGCCGGTTCGCCGGGCGCCGGGGGCGGCTCGGGGCTCGCGCAGCTCAGGCTCAGCCCGTGGGGGCCGGGGTGTCGAGGTCACTGCGCGTGGCGCGCTCGATCAATGCGACCAGCTCGTCGATGTCGAACGGCTTCTGGAGCGCCGCGACGGCCCGGCCCGAGTGGAGCGCCTCCGGGACGCCGGGCTGCCCGACGTCGGAGGAGATGAGGAAGACCGGCGGGCGACCCCAGACCGGGTCGTCGTCGAGCATCTGGAGCAGCTCGGGCCCGCTGATTCCCGGCAGGTTGACGTCGAGCACGAGCGCCTCGATCTTGACGTGTCGCATGACCTCGCGGGCGGCCGCGGCGTCGTGGACGAGGGTAGCCCCCCAGCCCGGGACGCGGTTCAGGATGGTGCGCAGCAGCTCGGCCACGGCCAGGTCGTCCTCGACGACGAGGATAGACAAGGTCGGGCCCAGACCCTTCGCCACGGCCGTTCGCCCCCCGGTGTGGAAATGCACCTCTCCAGAGAGGAGGCAAGTTCCATTCCGCGCCGGGAGGATTGCGACGGGCATCCCGCGACGAGCCTCTCGCCGTCCTCGCTCGGTCGCCGACCGCCCCTCAGTCGCCGTCCTTTAGGAGGGCCAGGAACTCCAGCCGGGTCGCCTCGCGGGTGCGGAAGGCGCCGCGAGTGGCCGAGGTGACCACTCGGCTACCCGGCACGCGCAGGCCGCGCATCGACATGCAGAGGTGCTCGGCGGAGACGATCACGGCGACGCCGCGCGGCTCCAACCGGGAGTCGAGCAGGTCGGCGATCTGGCTCGTCAGCCGCTCCTGGACCTGCGGCCGGCGGGCGAGGATGTCGACGGCGCGGGCGATCTTGTCGATGCCGACGACCCGCCCGCGCGGGATGTACCCGACGTGGGCAGTCCCGACGAACGGCAGCAGGTGGTGCTCGCAGACCGACTGGAGGCGGATGTCGCGGAGGACGACCATCTCCTCGTGCTGCTCGTCGAAGCCGCCTTCGAGGAGGGCGCCGGGGTCCTCGGCGAGGCCGCTGAAGATCTCGGCGTACATCTCGGCGACGCGTTCGGGGGTCCGCCGCAGCCCCTCGCGGTCCGGGTCCTCGCCGATGGCGCGCAGCACGTCGGCGACGGCGCGTGCCAGAGCGGCGCGGTCGAGCTGGGACACCGGGCGGTCGAGCCCCGGCGCCGGGCCGTCGAGCGGGAGGTCCGGGCCTGCCTCGCCGAGCCCGCGCTCGAGCCGGTCGGTCATCGTGCCCCGCCGACCGGAGCGGCCTGGTCGCGCGCCCGGCGGATGCGCAGGACTTCGTTGAGCAGCTCGTGGGCGACGACGGGCTTGGGGAGCGCCGGGAGGTCGCGGCGGCCGCCGAAGCGGTCGAGCATGACGACGGCGTTGGTGTCGCTGCCGAAGCCGCTGCCGGGGGCGGTGACGTCGTTGCCGACGATCAGATCGAGGCGCTTGCGGTCGAGCTTGGCACGGGCGTTGGCCACCAGATCCTCGCTCTCGGCGGCGAACCCGACGCGGACCAGCCGCTCGCTCGCCTGCTCGGCGGTGGCGGCCAGGATGTCGACGGTGGGCTCGAGGCGCAGGACCAGCTCGGCGTCCGACTTCTTGATCTTCTGGTCGGCGATCCGGGCGGGGCGGTAGTCGGCGACGGCGGCGGCCATGATGAGCAGGTCGGCGTCGCGGATGGCGTTGACGACGGCGGCGTGCATGTCGGCGGCGCTGGTGACCCGCCGCGCCTCGATGCCGAGCGGGAGGGGCAGGGCCGAGGGCGCGGTGATCAGGGCGACGTCGGCACCGCGGTCTCGGGCGGCGGCGGCGATGGCGTAGCCCATCTTGCCGGAGGAGTGGTTCGAGACGAAGCGGACCGGGTCGATCGCCTCCTGGGTGCCGCCGGCGGTGACGACGACGCGCCAGCCGGCCAGGTCGCCGGACCGCCCGAGGACGATCCGGAGGGTGTCGACGATCTCGGGCGGCTCGGTCAGCCGGCCCTGCCCGACGAGCCCGGAGGCCATCCGCCCGTGGCCAGGCTCGACGATGGTGGCGCCGCGCTCGCGGAGGGTGCGGACGTTCTGCTGGACGGCCGGATTATCGTACATGTCGGCGTCCATGGCCGGCGCGATCACGAGCGGCGCCGTGCTGGCGAGGACGGTGGTGGCGAGCATGTCGTCGGCGAGGCCGAGGGCGAGCTTGGCGAGGGTGTTGGCGGTGGCCGGGGCGACGAGGACGACGTCGGCGTGGTGGCCGAGGGTGACGTGGCCGATTTCGGTCTCGGCGAGCAGGGAGAACATATCGGCGTGGACGGGGCGGTGGGTGATGGCCTGGAAGGAGAGGGGGCGGATCAGCTCGGTCGCCTCGCGGGTCATGACGACGTCGACGGTGGCGCCGGCCTGGGTGAGGGCGCTGGCGACGGCAACGGCCTTGTAGGCGGCGATGCTGCCGCTGACCCCGAGCACGACTTTCTTGCCGGCCAGTACCTCGTACTCCACGCGGTCACCCTCCGTCTCGGCGAGTATAGCCCGACCGGCTGGCCCCCCTGCCCCCAATCATTCATGGGGTTCCGGGAGGATGGCCCGTGCGGCAGCCGCCTGACGACCCCGTGCGGTACCTGTTTCTCGTGTCGACGGTGGTCTCCGGTGGTATGTGGGCGGCTTTTCGTGGTCGCCGGTTGGCTTTCGGTGGTACCCGGTTGGCTTTCGGTGGCACCGGAATCGCGCCGACCAGGAGGAGATTGGGTTCGTTCTCCCGGAATGGCCCTCGCCCCCGGCTCGCTTCCTTGCCGTGGGACAAGAGCGAGATGGGGGTTGGGGTCAGATTGGGAGGTAGGGCGCGGGCAACTCCCGCGATAACCTCTGGGGCCGTCAAGGTATCTACCCTTGGAGGAGGTTCCGGTATGCACAAGCGAGGACGAAGGTTCAACTTGTCCGTCTGCTCACACTGGATGCTGTCCTGCCAGCGCTCCGCGTGCTCCGGGGCGCATCTGCCGAGGGCGTCGAGCGCCGCCGCGAGCGAGGACCGCCGACAACAGTCCAGCCGGGCGGTGGGTTACGATCCACGCGAATAGGAGGGACTGATCACGGTCGAGGAGTAGTGGCGTGGACAACTCTGGTGTTCAAGAGCAGCATCCGCGAGATCGACGCCGTCCTGGACGTCTTCGAGCGGAAGCCGCCGCAGGTCCGCGGCTTCGCAATCATGACCGTCAGGGCCCCGGTGACCAGGATGCCGTGCATCGCGGCGATGATCGCGTTGTTGATCGTCGCACTGCCGAGGAGGTTGCCCACGGCGAGGGGCACGCTGCCGACTAGTGGGTCACGCCGCAATTGCTTGCGGATCATGCTGGGCGGCGGGCGGGCTGCCCGGGCGTCGCTGGCGCGCTCGTTGCCGGCGCTCGTATCGCTTGCCCTGCCAGGTGAAC
>JALYGH010000473.1 GCA_030777205.1 Chloroflexota bacterium | reverse complement strand
GCGCTGAGGCGCTCGGCGCGGCTCGCCCGGCGGGCGTACGTCTAGTGCGGGAAGCGCGGTGCACTCCCTCGGGCTGCCCGGCCCGCTCCGCCGCCCGGGGCGGATCGGGCTACCGGGCGGCGCCATACAGGGTGTTCGGCAGCCAGAGCACGATCTGCGGGAAGAGCACGAGGAGGGTCAGGCCAATCACCTGGAGGACCATGAACTCGAACATCCCGCCGTAGATCTCCCCCAGTTCCATCTCCGGCGCCACCCCTTTCAGGTAGTAGGCGGCCACCGCCACGGGCGGGGACAGGAACGCCGTCTGGAGGTTCACGGCCACCAGGATCGAGAACCAGAGCAGGTCGAAGCCCAGCTCCGAGATCACGGGCAGGATGATCGGCAGGAAGATGAGGATGATCGCCGGCCACTCGAGCGGCCAACCCAGGATGAAGATCAGCACCATCATCAGCAGCAGCACGATGACCGGGGGGAAGGGCAGGCTCAGGAAGATGTCGGTCAGCCAGCCACCGGTCCCTAGCCGCCCGAAGACGGCCGCGTAGAAGTTCGCCGCCGCGGCCAGGAACAGGATCATGGCGGACGTCTCGAGCGTCTGAACCATCGCGTGCCAGAGTCTCGCCAGGTCCATCTGGCGGTAGGCGAGCGCGAGCAGCAGTGAGGCGAAGGCGCCCATCGCGGCCGCCTCCGTCGGCGTCGCCAGTCCGATGAGGATGCTGCCGAGCGCAGCGAAGATGAGCAGGGCGATCGGGATCACCCCGAGCAACAGCTCGCGCAGGAGCTGCCCCCAGGACGTTGCCCGTTGCTCGACAGGCAACGGCGGGCCCAGCTCCGGCCGGAGGAAGCTCCGCCCCATCGTGTACGCGATGTACAGCCCCGAAAGGAGCAGGCCCGGCAGGACCGCCGCGGCGAACAAGCGAATGACCGAAATGCCGGCGACCGGCCCGAGGAGCACGAGCATGACGCTGGGCGGGATCAGGATGCCTAGGGTGCCGCCGGCGGTGATGGTGCCGGCAGATAGCCGGGTGCTGTACCCGGCCTTCATCATCGTCGACGCGGCCAGGATGCCGAGCAGGGTGACCGAAGCGCCGATGATCCCGGTGGCCGTGGCGAACACCGTCGCGGTCAACAGGACGACGAGGTACAGCGAGCCGCGCACCGGGCCCATCAAGAGCTGGAACGCGCTGAAGAGCCGCTCGACGAGGCCGGCCCGCTCGAGAATGTACCCCATGAACACGAACAGCGGGACGGCCGCCAGGACCTCTTCCTGCATCAGACCAAAGGTCTGGAGGACCATCAGATCGAAGACCACCGGGCCGAAGCCGATATAGCCGAAAATGACCCCAAGGAAGATCAACGTGAAGGCAATCGGAAAGCCGATGAAGATCGCGGCGAGTAGCGCGCCCAGGAGGACCAACCCCAGGACCTCGGGGCTCATACGTTGACCTCCGTCTCGTGATGCTCGGGCGGCCATGCGCCGGTGACCGCCGCGTAGATGCTCTTCAACAGCTCGGACAACCCCTGGATGAGCAGCAGCAGCCCGGTCAGCGGCAGGACCATCTTGAGCGGCCAGATGTACGGACGCCAGGGACTGACCGCGGCTTGCTCGTTCAGGGCATACGAGTGGGAGGCATAGTCCCAGCCAGCCAGGAGGAAGAAGAGGATGCCGGGAAAGTAGAAGAGGATGTACATCGCCGCGTCGACGCGCCCCTGAGTACGCGGAGACCACGAGCGGTAGAAGATATCGGTCCGGATGTGGGCGCCTTGGTAGAGCGCGTACGCCGCGCCGAGCATGAACAAAGCCCCGTACAGCATGTACGTGACGTCATAGGCCCAGATGGTCGGGGCGTGGAACACGTAGCGAGCGAAGACCTCGTAGACCAGGCCCAGCGTCAGCGGAATGACAAGGACCGCGAAGATCCGGCCGGTCCACGCGGTAAAGGGGTCGATGATGTGGACGATCCGCAAGAGTCCCTGCATGGAGACGTAACCTCCACCCCGGACGGGGCGTCCGGGCCAGTCCTGCCCGACCGGGCCGGGCAACGGGGGACGTTCGGCCGGGACGTTGGATGACCGACCGAGCGCGCGGGATCACCAGAGCCAGCAGCAATCGCCAACCTGGTTGGCTGGTTCGCGCTAGGCACCCGGGGCGAGTGCGTGTCGAGCTGTTCGCGACGGCGCGGCTAGCCCGACCTGCGCCAGTAGTGATCGGCGGCCAGGGCGTAGTCCGGGTGGGCGCGGCGGCGGTACGGGACCACCCGCTGAGCCCACTGCTTCTGCGAGTTCAGGACCTTCGCGAAGAAGGGGTTCTCCCTGGCCACCTGATCGGCGACCTGGTCCCAGCCTTTGAGGACCTCCAGCAGGACGTCGCGCGGCGATTCGACGATCGTGACGCCGTGCCTGGTCGCCAGCGTATCGAGATCCTGACTGTTGCGGTCCAGCATCTTGACCGAGAACTGGAGGTTCGTCGCCATCGCGCCGTACTTGACGGCGGCCTGCAGGTCGGGTGGCAGCTCCTCCCACTTCTGCTTATTGATGAGCGTCTCCATGATCCCGGTCGGCTGGTGGGTGCCCGGCAGGTGGTAGAACTTGAGCACGTCCTGGAAGCCGAGGGCCATATCCGAGGTCGGGTCGCTGAACTCGGCGGCGTCGATGACCTTCCGCTCCAGCGACGGGATGATCTCGCCACCCGCGAGCGTCACCACCGAGAGGCCGAATGCCTTGAAGACCTCGGCCGACATACCGGCCGCCCGGAACTTCAGGCCCCTGAAGTCATCCACATTCTTGATCGGGCGGGGGAACCAGCCGAGCGGCTCGGGGGTCTCGCCATAGCTCGGGAAGGCGATCACGTTCATGTTCAGCTCCTTTTGCAGGAGCTCGTTGTAGAGGTCTAGCCCGCCGCCCATGTAGATCCAGCCGAGATAGTCCTCGTTGTTCATCCCGAACGGGCCGCCGGGCGCGCTCCCGAAAAGGGTCGCGGCCGGGTGCTTGCCGTACCAGTACCCCGGCCAGGCGTTGCCTGCGTCGAGCAGGCCCTTGTGGACCGTGTCGAGGAGCTCGAAGGGCGGGACGACCGCGCCCGACGCCAGCACCTCGATCTTCAGACGGCCGCCGGTGATCTCGTCCACGATCTTCGCGAAGTCCTGGGGATTGTTCTGGTGGAAATCACCGGCCGTCCAGGTACTCTGCAGCTTCCACGAGAACGTCTGCCCAGACGTGGACGACTCGGTCCGCCTCGACCGATCCTTCGCCGCCGACTGGTCCTGCGGCGGCGTCATCGCCTCGCCGGTGCAGCCGGCGAGGGCCAGCCCGGCTCCGACGCCGGCTGCCGCTGCCAGCGCCTTACGGCGGGTCACGCCCTGCTTCGCGCGCTTGCTCACGATGTCCTCCTCGACACCACGAAATATGCTTCTTGGGTACCACGCCCCTGAGCGCCCGTTCAAGGGTACGTGGACCGAATCGGGGCGGTTGCACCAGCCGCCGAGTGACGTGAGTCTTACCAGATTGTCATGGCTCCCGGCAGCCCATCACGGTGATGCAGTCCAAGGAATCCTCGTCAGCCACTCTCGGCTCACGGGCTCGGCCGTCCTCACGGTGACACCGCCGCCGCACAGCGTCTTGCTGAGGACATGGTCCCGCCGCGATCCTCGCGCTATGCGAGCCTACCCCGGGGTCCGGCGGCGTTCGCCGGCGCGCTCGTACCGCCGAGCGCGGCGCCGGGCCCGTGCCTTGGAGGGCATACCGGCATGCGGACACAGTTGAGCATGCGGGGCGGGACCGTCGGGCCGGCGGTGGCACAGGGGCAGACGCCAGGGCGCGCGACCGGCCGGCAGATCGCGGAGCGAACGCGCCGAGTACTCCTGGTCCCCGGCCTGGACGGCGATGCCGACTTGGTCATGGGCGTCGCGCCGCGCCTGTTTGCCGGCCTGCGCGTGCTGCCGTTCGACCACCTCCGAGACACGGTCGCCGGCGGTCTGGACGGCCTGGCCGAGCGCGCGCTGGCGGTCCTCGACGCCGACCCGGAGGGTGACGCGCCGGCCTACGTGTGCGGCGAATCGTTCGGCGGCACGGTCGCCCTGACCCTGGCACGGCGGCATCCGGAGCGGGTGCGCGGCCTGATCCTGCTCTCGACCTTTGGCTGGTACCCGGCCGTCGCCACCTACGCCAGCCGGCTCGGGATGGCGTTCTGGCGGCTGGCCGGTGACCGGGTGGCGTCGCTCGTCTTTCGCCTCTGGCGCCCGCTCAGCGTGCCTGGTGCGCTCGGCCTTCGCTGCCCGCCGGAGATCACCCGGGTCTACCTCGGCCGCCCCCCGCTGTACCTGCCGGGCTACCGGGCCAAGTGCGGGATTGCGCTGGCGTTCGACGCGCGGCCCTGGCTCGGCGAGATCACGTGCCCGACGTTCGTCCTCACCGGTACTCGCGATCCGGTCGTTCCGGTGAGCGCCGGGCTGGACTTGGCCCGCCGCATCCCGAACGCGCGCCTGTACCGACTGGCGGGCGGGCATCTGGTGCATATCATCCGCGCGGACGAGGCAGGCGCGCGGATCGCCCGGTGGATGCACGACCTCGGCCGCCGTCCGGGGTCCGAGGAGCCGGGCCGATCGCCCAATCATAGGTGCGAACATGCGACGCTCGTCACGCCGGAATGGCGCTGACCTCCGAGCATTCCTTGACGTAGCTGGCAGGCCGTGCTAAACCGTCGCAGCGCGCGGCCGAGCGGCGCCGCGCCCGGGGACGATGAAGCGGCGGCCACGGCGGTCGCCGGCCGATCACCGAGGGAGTGGCGACATGGCAATGGAGCGCGGACTGTCCCGGCGTGCGTTCATCAGGGTCGGAGTCGGGATGGCCGGGGTCGGCCTGCTGGCCGCCTGCGCCCCCCAACCGCCGGCCACCAAGCCGGAGCCCGCCAAGCCGGCCGGCGACGCAAAGCCAGCCACCGAGGCCAAGCCAGCCGCTGCCGCGCCGACGCAGGCGCCGGCGGCCGCCAAGCCGGCCGAGGCGGCGAAGCCGGCCGCTCAGACGGCATCGGGCAAGCCGGAGGAGAAGCTCGGGGCCCAGCTCATCGGCAAGATCGAGGGGCCGGAGATCATGCCAGAGGCGAAGCGGCCCGCCAAGCTCGCCGAGGCGCCGATGCTGGCCACGTTGGTCCAGCAGGGCCAGTTGCCGCCGGTCGAGCAGCGCGTTCCGGAGGAGCCGCTCGTCCTCAAGCCGATGACCGAGATCGGGAAGTACGGCGGGACCTGGCGGCGCGGCTTCACCGGACCGGGCGACTCCGAGAACTTCAACCGCATCATGGGCTTCGAGAAGCCGCTCCACGTGGACTACATGGGGAACACGATCGTCCCAGCGGTCGCGAAGGCCTGGGAGCTCCGCGACGGCAGCCGGACGATCCGCCTCTCGCTCCGCAAGGGCATGAAGTGGTCGGACGGGCAGCCGTTCACCGCCGACGACTGGCTCTTCTGGTACGAAGACTTCTACATGAACAAGGACATCGTGCCGGTCGGCACGGCGGAGATGTCGATCAACGGCAAGCCGGGCGAGATGGCCAAGGTCGACGAGACCACCGTCGAGTTCCGGTTCGCCGATCCGTATCCGATGTTCGTGGACGTCCTGTCGGCGTTCACCCAGATGGGCGGTGGCCATGCCCTCGGCGGCACCCAATGGGGCGGGTTCATGGGCCCGTACGCGCCGGCTCACTACCTGAAGCAGTTCCACCCCAAGTACATCGGCGTCGAGAAGGCCGACGAGATGGCCCGTGCCGCCGGCATGGACGGCTGGATCGCGCTGCTGAAGTTCAAGAACAACTACGCGCTCAACCCCGAGCTGCCGGTCATCACGCCCTGGCGGACGGTTACGCCGAACAACACCCCGCTCTGGACCCTCGAGCGCAACCCGTACTTCTGGGCGGTCGACACCGAGGGGAACCAGCTCCCCTACATCGACAAGGCCCAGCTCAGCCTGGCCGAGAACCTCGAGGTCGCCAACCTGCGAGCGATCGCCGGCGAGTACGACGAGATGGGCCGCCACATGGACGTGGCCAAGCTGCCGATTTTCCTCGAGAACCAGCAGAGGGGCAACTACAAGGTCGTCCTCGACCTCTCGTCGGACGCGGCGAACGTGGCCATCCACGTCAACCAGAGCTACGAGGCGGACCCCGAGATCCGGAAGTGGCTGACGAACGTCGACTTCCGCCGGGCGCTGTCAATGGGGATCGACCGCGACCAGTTCAACGAGGCGTTCTTCCTCGGGATGGCGACGCCGAGTTCGCTGATGTCGGAGGACACGTCGCCCGAGTTTGCCGGGCCGGAGTGGCGGACCAAGTGGTCGACGCTCGACATCAACCAGTCGAACGCGCTCCTGGACAAGATCGGGCTGACCAGGAAGGACTCCGAGGGTTACCGGGTGCGAACCGACAACGGCCAGCGGCTGCGGATCGAGGTCACGACCGTCGCCGCCGCCTTCCTGCCGTACGCCCAGATGATGGAGATGGTCGCCCAGCACTGGAAGCGAATCGGCATCCAGCTCGACGTCAAGGACACCGAGCGGACGCTCTCCCTCAGGAAGGTGGCGGGCAACGAGCAGCAGCTCTACGTCTGGGGCGGCGGCAACGCCGACATCTTCATGTGGCCGCGCCACGACATGCCGGCTGAGCCGAACGAGCCGTTCAGTGGGACGCTCTACGCCACCTGGTACGCTTCGAATGGCGCGGCCGGCAAGGCGCCTGAGGATCCCGAGCTGCTCAAGGCCTACGACATGCTGCGCAAGGCCCCGGGGCTCGAGACGGAGGAGCGGAACAAGCTCGGGCAGGAGCTGAAGAAGCTCATCGTCGACCAGCAGTGGGTGATCGGGACGGTCGGCTTCGCCCCGGTGCTGCGGGTCATCAACAATAGGATGGGGAACGTGCCGGATCGGTACGCCTGGCGGACCCGGAACCGCACCCCGGGCGCGGCGCACCCGACGACGTACTTCTTCAAGAGCTGACGCGACAGTTCCGCGATCTCGTGCTGCAGGAGGAGGCCCCGCCGGGCCTCCTCCTTTTTGTCAGCTCGCCATCGCGACGTGGCGGTGTCCCGGCGACCGTGACAAACGTCGGCTGTAGTCGTGACATTTGCTCCTGAGTCAGGCGGCGGCGGCGCCGTATACCGGAGACGGGACAACCGAATTTTGCGAGCGGCGAGCCTGCCGCGAACGCAACACGGATGAGCCCGGAGCGGCTGACCGCCGCTGCAGCAGGAGGCTCAGGATGGAGAAGCGAACGACTCGACTGGCGGTGGCTGCCATTGCCGCGTTGATTGGCGGTTACCTGCTCTACCTCAGCGCCAATCCGGAGAGTGACTTCGGGACGGTCTTCCCGTCATTCTGGGCCGGGCTGATCTTGTTCGTCGGCGTCGGCTGGCTGCTCGTGCGCTACTACCACCCGGGGACTGACGCGCCGAGCGACGACGAGGTCGATATCCGCGAGTGGCGGTTCGTCCGCTTCCTGCGCTACGGGCGCGACGCGGCCCCGCTCTATCTCGGGATCCGGCTGTTCCTGGCCTGGGAGTGGATCGAGTCGGGGCTGCACAAGGTCAACGACCCGGCCTGGGTCCAGACGGGTGCCGCGTTGCAGGCGTACTGGGAGCGCGCAGTCGCCCTCCCGGCGCCGCCGGCGCGGCCGCCGATCACGTACCCGGCATACCGGGCGTTCATCCAGTACATGCTCGACAACGGCTGGTACACCTGGTTTGCCGACCTGGTCGCCTGGGGCGAGGTGCTGATCGGACTGGGCTTCCTGTTCGGCGGGCTGATCGGGTTCGCGGCGTTCTTCGCGCTCTTGATGAACTTCGCCTTCCTGTTCGCCGGCACGACCAGCTCGAACCCGATGCTGATCATGCTCGAAGTGGTCATCCTGCTCGGCTGGCGAGTGGCCGGCTGGTGGGGCGTCGATCGCCTGCTGCTCCCGCGCATCGGTACGCCGTGGGCCCGACATCGGACGGTCGGCGAGCGAGGCGCACCCATGCGGACGTAGGCCCCGACCCCGTCGCCGCCCGCGCGTCCGTGCTCTCAGGGGCGGCGACGGCG
>JALYGH010000472.1 GCA_030777205.1 Chloroflexota bacterium | reverse complement strand
GCGCGGCGAGCTCGCCGCCGGTGCCACCCTCCAAGCGGTGCTCGAGCCCGCGTTCCCACTCGAAGTCGTAGCATCGCCCCGTGCCAGGCCGTCAATCTCAGTGGCGTGGCCGGCAGGTGAGCTCCGGCCGATTTCGCCGTTCAACGGGCCATTCTCCGCGTGGCAGCCGGTCGCGTCGCGCGGGCCGGACTCACCCGCGCCGGCCCGCGCCGAGCCAGGTCCGAGGCCCTTCGGTCAGGTGCTCGACCGTCTCGTCGATCTCTTCGTCGACGTGGTGACCGGATTCGCGGAGGCGCTGACCCGACTACCTCTTGGCCTGCCGCCAGTGCCCTTCAGCGGCGCCGGCTCCGGCTCATTCTCACTGCTCACCATCAGTACCGGATCGTCCGGGTCGGGGACCGTCGGCAAGGCCGCCTTGCTGCCCGGGCCGGGCGCGCTGTTCGACGCCGACTGGCTGCCGCTACAGCGCCGCTCTCTCGAGATCCTTACGGGCGTCGACCTCGCCCGCCTGCTTCCTCCCGGCTAAGTCGCCCGCGTTGGGGTGCGCACCGAGCGCACCTTCGACCGACGAACGACGAAGCCGACACGGCGGTCCGCCGCGCTACGCGGACCGCCCGAGTGAGAGGAAGCTTCCCCATGACACCCGCCGCGCGTGCGGCTGCCGCCCTTGCCCTCGCGATTCGGATCAGGGCTGATCGCGAGCAAGCAGGCGAGCACAGCTCGCTAACCCCAACTTCGCTAGCGCCGGAGGCTCCGGCCAACGGCAGGTACTCCACGCCTGAGGTCAGAACCTCGAGGTCGTCGGTCGCGCCGCTGCTCCCCACCGTGCCCATGAGCGTCCTCCGTCCCGGCTGCCGTGCCCGGAACGCGCTCAGCACGGCGGCCTGCCTCGGTGATCGCCTACCCGGGGCCGAGCAATGAGCACCACTCGATCGACCGAGCGACCGCTGGGTGAGCGGCCCGGCGCCCCCTCGTGCCGCCTTGTCACGGCCCCGCTGGCCGTCGCCGGCTTGCTGGCTGCAGGGCTGCTTGCCCTCTTCCTGGCGACGCCGACGGTTGCTGTGGCGCAGGAGACTGGCCCGATCTCGTACACGGTCCGGCCGGGGGATACGCTGGCGAACATCGCGGAGCGCACGTACGGCTCATCGACTGCATGGCCGCGGATCTACGAAGCCAACCGTGACCGGATCAGCAATCCCCGCCGGATCTACCCGGGCCAGACGCTCACGCTCCCGCCGGTGACACCGGTCCCTCCCGCGCCTGGTTTCGGGGGCGCCGCACCCCCGGTCGTGCCCGGGGTTGACACGATGTACGTCGTCCGGCCGGGGGATACGCTGGCGAACATCGCGGAGCGACTCTACGGTTCGTCGGCCGAGTGGCCGCGGATCTACGACGCGAACCGCGACCGAATCGGCAACCCGACACGCATCTATCGCGGCCAGATGCTTCGGGTTCCGGCACCCGCCAACAGCGCGGCGAATCCTACCGGCGAGGCCCGGGAAGCCGCATCACGGCCACAACCGAACCCCGAGTCCGACAGCGACCGACCCGCGGCCGAGCCCGGCACGGCGCCCGCGCAAGCGCCGCGGACCGAGGATGATGCGGGCGCCGAGGCAGACGCGCCGGCGGCGGAGGTCGGCTCGGTAGTCGACGCCGGGATGCCGGAAGCGGGCCGCGTCGAGGTCGCCGAGGATGGCAGGCCCGAGGCTGAGAGCGTGCCGGTGGTCGTGGACAACCAGCCGTCGGCCGAGGCCAGTGCGGGTAGCGAGAACTCAGAGCAAGCCGCGGCCAGGCGGCGGTCGAGCGAAGGTAGCACCGGTGGTCAGGCCGTCGGGCCTGCGGCCAGCGCAGGCCCGAGAGAGGCCGAACATGTCCACGACACGACCATGGACATCTCCGGCTTGGAAGGGCGCAGGGCGCACGGCCCCGGACCGGATCCCGATGTGGCCGACACCAGCCCGCCAGCCGAGGTACATCTCGGCCCCGGGACCACCGGCGCATCCGACAGGGATAGCACGGTTGTCGGCGAGCCGAAGGGAATCAGCCCCGCCACGCGGACCGAATCCGGCGCCGCCGGGGCGACGAGGTCGACTGGCACGAACACCACAGTCCCGTCGACTCCTGGTGGCAGCGGATGGAGCCCGGCGCCGGGCCGGACGGGCGCCTTCCGATTCGGTATCGACCAGGCCGGTGGCTACCAAGCCGGACTGCGAGCCGGCATTGGCAACGGGGCCGGCGGCACGACCACCGGGGTCGACATTCGGGACGGCCGACCACACGCGGCCGGTGGGACCGGGCGAGTTGGCGTAACGATCGACGAAGTAGGGCGCCAGGGCAACGGCTTGGCACGGTTCGCCGGGCCAACGGCGACCACACACCGGAACTGAATTCAGCTACGCGCTGAGCCCCACACCGGGGACGGATCACCGAACATCAACGTCGCACGAGGACAACGAGCATGGCTCTCACGACTCGCGTCAATGGTGCTGCAAGGTCACTGATCGTCGATCATGGCCAGGCCACGGCGGTGGATCTCATTCCCGCGCCGCGCCGCGCGCAGGTTCCCGCCGGCCCCGAACCCGGCGCGCCCCGACTGCAGCGCCTGCGAGCGTTCTGGATCGGGCAGGCCGACCTGGCCCCACTGGCGCTATTCCGCATCGCCTACGGCCTGCTCCTGCTCGTCTGGCTCTGGCAGCTCCGACCGGACCTCGTCGCGTTCTTCACGGACGAGGGAATGCTCCCACGCAGCGCGCTGTACGCCCTCGAGCCCTCGCGCTTGACCCTGCTTGCCCAGGTCGGCGAAGGCTGGCAAGTCACCCTGGTCTGGCTCGCCGGGCTGGTCGTCGCGCTGCTGCTGACGGCCGGTTACCGCACCCGCGTCGCGAGCGCCCTGGCCTTCATCCTCGTCGTCAGCTTCCAGCACCGCAATCCGCTCATCCTCGACGCCGGTGACCTGGTGTTCCGCCTGATGCCGTTCTGGCTCGCGTTCACCGCGGCCGGCGACCGCTTCGCCGTCGACGCGGTCATCCGGCGCCTCCGAGGTGACGATCCCAGCGGGTCCGGCCCGGCCCTGCCGGTGCGGCTGCTGGAGCTCCAGGTCGCCTGGGTGTTCCTGGCCTTGGGTCTCGAGCACCTCGCCGGGGCTACCTGGCGGGATGGTACCGCGGCCTACTACGCCCTGCAGCTCGAGCATACCTTCGCGCGCGCCTACGCCGAGCCCCTGGCCCTGGCCCCGCTGCTGCCGCGCCTGGCAACCTGGGGCATGCTTGCCGTCGAGCTGGCCTTCCTGCCGCTGGCGTTCTCGCCGATCCTGCTCGGTCGGGCACGCCTCCTGGCGGTCGGCATGGCCGCGCTGCTCCACGTCGCGATCCTGCTGACGCTGAACGTCGGCCTCTACCCGGTCATCATCCTGGCGACGCTGGTCCTGTTACTCTCGCCTGATCTCGTCTACCATCTGGTCGATGCCGGCCGGCGACTCCTACCACGCTCGCGCGTCCGCCTGTACTACGACGGCGCCTGCCACTACTGCCGGCGCACCGCGGCCTTCCTCGGGGCCCTGGACATCTATCGGACGATCACCCCGATCGATATCCGCCGCCTTGACCGGGCCGAGGCCGGACTGGGTGCGCTGGAGTTGGACAAGCAAGTTCACGCGCTCGACGAGCGGGGGCGCATCACGCACGGGTTCGCCGCGCTGGCGCGCGCCGCGCGGGCGGTCCCGCTGCTGGCCCCGGCGGCCGCGCTCCTCGGGATCAGCGGCATCGGTCACCTGGCCGAGCGGGCGCACCGCCACCTGGCCGAGCGGCGGATGCTCCTGGTGGCCTGTCCGGGTGGGCCGTGCCTGCTCCACGCCGCCCCAACACCGCCCGCGGCCCCAATCGTCCGGCCATGTGCCGCCATGCGCCGGCGGCGGGCGGTCGGCGGCGTACTGCTGGCAGCCCTGGCCGCCTGCACCCTCGTCACCGCCCTGCCGCAGGCCCGCGCAGCAGACCTGCCGCCGGCCCCGGTCATGCGGTTGCTGAGCTTCGCCGGCCTGTACCAGGTCTGGGGCCTGTTCGCCCCCGACCCGCCGTCCACGGATGGCTGGCTGCTGGCCCCGGCCCGCCGAGCGGATGGGACCGAGTTCGACCTGCTGACCGGCGGCCCCGTGACCGATGCGCCGCGCCACGCGGATCGCTGGTACTCGCGCTGGACCCAGGTGATCGAGCGGCTCTCGAGCGCCGCCCACGTCGAGTATCGGCTGGAGTACGGGCGGATGCACTGCCGTCGGCATAACCTGCAGCCCCAGCCCGGACAGGCGCCGCTGGCGACGTTCGACCTGTACTACGTCGAGCGGCTCCTCCCGCCCCCGGACGGCGGGGAGGTGACGACGGCGATCCACCACATCTGGTCGCACACGTGCTGAGCTGAACACCCCGGGGCCGGGTCATCCCTCGCCCGTGCCCAGGCGCCCGTCCATGATGGGGCGAGCCCCATTTGGGTCGGCTGGTGGGGCGCGGCCACCGCGCTGCGCGATGTGCGCACGTCCCGGCATGTCCGTCGCCTGACCGATCGCGGCCAATCGGCCGCCGAGCCGATCCTCTGATGCCACCCGGACCATCCGGTGTGCCTCCCCGTGGGCGCGAACGGCACGAGTCCGGGGCGAGGGTTGCGCATCTACCGGGCGGCCGCCCGCCGGTCGGCATGGCGCCCGCCGACCGGCGCAGGTCACGACCGCCGCGGACGCTCGTCAGGGGATCATGCGC
>JALYGH010000471.1 GCA_030777205.1 Chloroflexota bacterium | reverse complement strand
CCACTCGAGGGAGCGTGAACCGTCAGCATCGGCGAGCTGGGGCGGTCGGGGTGGGGTGACGAGGGAGGAGATCGGGCATGTCGAGCGATCCGGAGGTTGGTCGCTGTCTCGGGCAGATCCGCGAGCTGGCCGGCTCGCTCGGGGACGAGGTGCTGGCGCTGCCGCCGGGGGCCTGGGACGCGCCGACGAACTGCCCGCCCTGGCGCGTGCGCCAGCTCATCGCCCACGTCGTCGTCAGCGGCGAGGGGTTCCGCCAGAGCGTCGAGCGCGGCCTGGCCGGCTCGACCGAACCGCCGCCATCTGCCGGGGATCGCGACCGGCGGATCGACGAGCTGTCGGCGTCCGACCCGGCCACGGTGGTGGCGGCGCTGAACCACGTGACGGACGGCTTCGAGTCGCTGTACCACAACCTGGACGAGGCCGGGCTGGAGACGATCTGCTTCCACCGCCGCGGGAACCGCTCGGCGCGCTGGTACGCCTACCATCGGCTGGCCGAGGTGGCGTTCCACCGGTGGGACGTGCAGCGCTCGCTCGGGCGGGAGGCGAGGTTCGACGACGCGGTCGCTCGGCTGCTCCTGCCGACGCTGTTGGAGAGCAACGCGCCGCGCACCTACGCGGCCGGGTTGAGCGCCGAGCGGGGCAGCGGAGAGCGCTACCTGCTGGCCGTTGACGGTGACCCGACCGCGCGCTGGCTCGTCCGGGTCGATCCTGACCGGCTCGATGTCACGCGCGGCGACGGCAAGGCAGATGCGACGATCGCCGGGCCGGCCGGGCAGTTGGCGCTGCTCGTGTACGGCCGAACCGAGCTGGAAGCGGCGCGGCGCCACGGCGCCATCCGAGTCGAGGGAGACGAGACGGTCGCCGCGCGCTTCCCCCGGCTGTTCCCCCGTCCGTGAAGCCCCAAGGAGGCAACTGATGGCCACCAACGATCGCATCGACCCGTCCCGCACCGCGCTGATCGCCTACGACGTCTGCAAGCGGGCGCTGACGCCGAAAGACCCGGCCGCGCGCGAGCGGATGCGGCCGGTCCTCGACGCCTGGGTCACCCTGATCGGCGCCTGCCGCGAGCGGGGCGTGCCGATCATCTACACGACGCCGGTCAGCCGCGCCGACGGCGCCGACGTCGTCCTGCTGCCGACCGACCTGAGCGCCGAGACCGGCGTGCCCTCGCTGACGAACTCGATTGAGGGGACCGAGGACGCCGAGTTCCCGGAGGAGATCGCGCCGCGCCCGGAGGACTACGTGTTCCTCAAGCGACGGCCGAGCGCGTTCTACGGGACCGGCGCGGCCGAGCTGCTGCGGATGCTGCGCCGCGACACGATCATGATCGGCGGCGGCGCCACCAACCGCGGCGTCGAGACGAGCGTGCGCGAGGCGTTCAGCATGGACCTGAAGGCCATCGTCGTGCGGGAGTGCTGCTGGGGCGGCGACCGCGAGGCGCACGAGTACAGCCTGAACAAGGCGATGAAGATGTACGGCCGCATCCGCACCCTGGAGCAGACGCTGGCGATGCTGCGCGGCTGACCGAGCCGCCGACGGCGAGACGCGCTCCGCGTCGAAGCGGATCGGCGCCTCGCCAAGCGGTCCCGCCGTCGTGGATGCGACAGACTTCGCCGGTGCCGCGAGATGCGCGGTACTGCTCGCCGACCGGCTTCCGGAGTGACGACGATCGCACCTGGGAGTACTTCCAGCTCCGCGCGGGTATCAAGAACTTCGGCTTCGCCTTCGAGCCGCGGTAGGCCCGCGGACGGCCAGTCGCCGCGTGGGATGAGCTGACCGGCGAGCGGGCCATCTTTGCTGCGCCAGCCGTCGCGAACTACACTACAGAGGAGTGCTCCCGTCGGCGGCACTCCGGCCTTGACCGAGCCGGAGACGCGCCGCTATCCTGGGCGCACTTTCGCCTTTCTGTCTAGAGGAATCAACGCGCCGCATCGATCCGGATATGGCCGGTCCGGTACGCGCGAAGAGGAACGAGACAAAGGGCCTGAACGACACCTCGAAAAGGGGGGTGAGGATCGTGGACGTGATCCTCATGGCGATCGTCGGGCTCCTCACGCTGGCGGTCGGCTTCGGGGTCGGGTACGCCCTGCGGCAGCGCGGGACGGCCGACCCGATCAAGGCCGCCGAGGAGGTATCCGCGGGGCTGCGGGCCGACGCCGCCGCCAGGGAGAAGGAGATCCTCCTCCAGGCGAAGGACGAGGCGATCCGCCTGCGGACCACGGCCGAGGAGGAGCACCGCGCGCGGCGGGCCGAGAGCCAGCGCCAGGAGAAGCGGCTCCAACAGAAGGAAGAGAACCTCGACCGCAAGCTTGAGGATCTCGAGGGGCGCGAGCGCGCGCTCCAGGCGCGCGAGCGTGAGCTCGAGGCGAAGGGACGCCAGGCTGAAGAGCTGCGCGCGAATCAGCTCCGCGAGCTGGAACGCATCGCCGGCATGACGTCCGAGGAGGCCCGCGAGGCGATCGTTGGGCAGATCGAGCGGGACGTCCGCGATGCCTGCGCCCGACGCCTCCGTGAGATCGAGCTCGAGGCGGCCGAGTCGGCCGAATCGCGGGCGCGACGGATCATCGCCACGGCGATCCAGCGCTATTCCAGCGACCAGGTGACCGAGTCGACCGTCTCGGTCGTCCACATCCCGAACGAGGAGATGAAGGGGCGGATCATTGGGCGCGAGGGCCGCAACATCCGCGCCCTCGAAGCGGCGACCGGCGTCGACCTGATCATCGACGACACCCCGGACGCCGTGACGCTGTCCGGCTTCGACCCGGTCCGCCGCGAGATCGCCCGCCTGGCCCTGACCAAGCTGGTGACCGATGGCCGCATCCACCCGGCCCGGATCGAGGAGATCGTTGCCAAGGCGAAGCAGGACGTCGAGACGTACATCCGCCAAGAGGGCGAGACGGCCGCCTACGAGGCCGGCGTCCACGGCCTGCACCCGGAAGTGGTGAAGGTGATGGGGCGGATGCGGTTCCGGACCAGCTACGGCCAGAACCAGCTCCAGCACTCGATCGAGGTGGCCCACCTGGCGTCGATGATGGCCTCGGAGCTATCCGCCGACGTCGCCCAGACCCGCCGCGCCGCCTTCCTGCACGACATCGGCAAGGTGCTGATCGGCGAGGTCGAGGGGCCGCACCACATCATCGGCGCCGACTTCGTGTCGCGCTTCGGCGAGATCCCGGAGGTCTGCGAGGCGATCAGCGGCCACCACGACCACGACCCTGAGTACCAGTCGGTCGAGGCGGTGTTGGTCCAGGCGGCCGACGCCATCTCCGGCGCGCGGCCCGGCGCCCGTCGCGAGAGCGTCGAGCACTACGTCAAGCGGCTCGAGGCGCTCGAGAGCGTGGCCAACTCCTTCGAGGGCGTCGAGAAGTCGTTCGCGATCCAGGCCGGCCGCGAGGTGCGGATCGTCGTCAAGCCCGAGGAGGTCGACGACCTCGGGGCCCAACGGCTTGCGCGCGACATCGTCAAGCGGATCGAGGAGACGCTCCAGTACCCCGGCCAGGTGAAGGTGACGGTCGTCCGCGAGACGCGGGCGGTGGACTACGCCCGATGAGGGGCAAGATCGACCTGCACCTGCACACCCTCAAGTCGGACGGGCGGCTCGCCCCGACCGAGCTGGTCCGCCTGGCCCACGCACGCGGCGTGGGCTGGATGGCGCTGACCGACCACGACACGACCGCCGGCGTCGACGAGGCGACCGCCGAGGGGCGCCGGCTCGGCGTCGAGGTCATCCCCGGCGTCGAGCTTGGGACCGACAGCACGAGCGGCGACGTCCACATGCTCGGCCTGTTCCTCGACTACGGCGACGAGGCGTTCCAGCGCGCGATGGCCCGCTTCCGTGAGGGGCGGATCGAGCGGGTCCACACGATCGTCAGGAACCTCGCGTCGGTCGGCGTCGAGATCACGGCCGACCGCGTCTTCGAGATCGCTGGCGAGGCGTCGGTCGGACGTCCGCACGTCGCCCAGGCGCTGCTCGAGAAGGGCTACGTCTCGGCGATGCCGGAAGCGTTCGACAAATACCTCGCCCACGGAGGCCCCGGCGACGTGCCCCGCGAGAAGCTGAGCACGGCCCAAGCGATCGCGATGATCCACGCGGTCGGCGGGCTGGCCGTGCTGGCCCACCCGTTCGAGAGCGAGAAGGACATCTTCCCGCTCGTGCCGGGCATGGTTGCCGAGGGGCTGGACGGGATCGAGACGTACTACCAGGGCTACGGGCCGGATCGGATCAGGTTCCTGCTCGAGCTCTGCAAGCAGCACGGCCTCGTCCCGACCGGCGGCTCGGACTTCCACGGCTTCCCGCTAGCCGGCCATGAGGCCGTGGTGAACGAGCCCGGCTCGGTCGATGTGCCCCAGCAGGTCCGCACCGACCTCGAAGCCCGTGTCGCCGCCCGCCGCGCAGCCAGCCGGTAGCGCGCTCGCCTCGACTGCGAAGGTGCTGGTAGCCCGGCCAGGAGAGCTTGCGCGCCCGCCCCACCGATTTACTTTCTACCGTCGTCGGTGGACGACGAACGGTCGAAGTGCTGCGTCGACGGCCCGACAAGAAATTGGAAGCGCTTCCCATGTCGGGCACCATCGCCCCGTGGGTTGACGGGAGGGTGACCGTGGCGATGGTCGGACGGTGCCGGCCGCCTTTAATCGGTCGCCTCGTCGTCATCCCGGTCGATCTCGTGCGCACCGGCCTCGATGTCGATGGCCACGCGTTTCCGGATCCCGCGAATGCCTGACACGATCGGGGAGCGGACGTAGCATTGCGCCGGGTGCAACCGTCGCGGAGGGCGTTCGCCGGCCGTTGAGGCCACGGACGGCGCTCCGCCGGCGGATCAGCCGGGCACGTTCCCTCGGTCGTTGACGGCGTCGTCAACTCATGCCCCTCGTCCGTCGGGGCGAGGCGGTGGTACGTCGAAGTATGGGAGGCCAACGATGGCCACGCGTGAAACGCCGCGGTTCTCGCGCCGCCGGATGCTCCAGGGCACGGCGCTCGTCCTCGGAAGCCTGTCGGGATCGGCGATCCTCGCCGCCTGCGGGGGCCAGCCGGCGCCCCCCGCTGCCCCGAAGGCCGAGGCGCCCAAGCCGGCTGCTCCCGCGGCCACGCCCGCCGCTACGACCGCCCCGGCGTCCAAGCC
>JALYGH010000470.1 GCA_030777205.1 Chloroflexota bacterium | reverse complement strand
GGAGCTGGGCGACCGGCGCTGGTCGGACGTGCTCGACGCGCACAACGCCCGGGTGCGGGCCGCCCTGGCCGCCTTCCGGGGCCGGGAGGTCAAGACGACCGGCGACGGCTTCCTGGCACTCTTCGACGCGCCGGCCGCGGCAATCCGGTGCGCCCGGGCCATCGTGCGCACCGTGCGGCCGCTCGGACTCGAGGTCAGGGTCGGTGTGCACGCCGGGGAGTACGACGTCGTCGGCGGCGACGTCGGGGGTCTCGCCATCAGCTACGGCTCCTGGGTGATGAGCAAGGCCGGGGCCGGTGAGGTGATGGTCTCCGACACCGTCAAGGGGCTGCTCGCGGGGTCGGACATCGAGTTCGTCGACCGCGGCGCCCACCGGGTCAAGGGGCGCCGCGAGCGGCGTCGGCTCTTCGCCGTCGAGCAACGGCGCGGCATCGATCCCGTCGTTCACCGTCGTTGACCGACGCGGACGCCTTGATCCACTTCCGTTCACCGGAATGCTCACCGCGCCTTCGTACACTGGGACAGCGTACCGGCGACGCCAGCAGCAACCGCCGGCGTCCGGCTCCGACCGTCGACATCGTCAGCACCCCGGAGGATTTCGTGGCCGTCTCCCCGCGTGACCCGCTGTGTCGCCGGTACCGGTGCTACGCGCGCCCCTTGGTCCCGAGGCACGGCCGACGGTGCGGATTGTCAGTAGTGCGCGCGGCGTGGTGGCCGCAGCCATCGACGTTCCCCGTGGTCGCGTCACGATGGCGGGCGCCGTCGTGACCCACACCGCGCTCGCCAACCTGCCGGCGCGGTCGACCTCGCCCGGCGATCCGACCGGCGCTGCGGCGCCCGAGCCGGCCGTCCTGGTGCGCGACGGCGGGAAGCAGTTCGATGGAACGTGGGTGGTGCGCGGCCTCGACATCACCGTCGAGCGCGGCGTGATCTACGGCCTGTTCGGACCGAGCGGCTCCGGGAAGACGACGATCCTGCGGCTCCTCCTCGGCGTGCTCGAGGCGGACGAGGGCGAGGTCCGCGTCCTTGGCGTCAACTCACGGCGGTTCGGCCGCCGCGCGCGGGCCCGGATCGGCTACATGCCGCAGCAGGTTGTGCTCTATCCCGAGCTGACCGTCTGGCAGAACCTGCACATGGTCGCGTCCCTGTACGGCCTCCGCTGGCCGGGGCGACGCCGCGCCATGCGCGGCGTCCTCGACCTCGTGGAGCTGTGGGAGGACCGCGCCAAGCGCGTGACGGCACTCTCGGGCGGGATGAAGCGCCGCCTGCAGCTCGCCGCGGCGTTGGTCCACGATCCGGAGTTGATCGTGATCGACGAGCCGACGGCCGGCGTGGACCCGGTACTGCGGGCCAAGTTCTGGGACCGCTTCCGGGAGCTGCGCGACGCCGGCCGTACCCTGGTCGTGACCAGCGAGTACGTGACTGAAGCCGAGTACTGCGACCGGATCGGCGTGCTCGGCGACGGTCGGATCGTGGCGAGCGGCGCGCCGGAAGAGGTGCGGGCGCGGGCGATGGGCGGCGAGATCGTCGATGTTGCCGCCAATGGCCTGAACGAGCGGCTGGTCCGGGCGCTCCGGCAGCTCCCGCCCGTTCGCGACGTGCGCCCTGTGGCGTTCGACACGCTCCGGCTGACCGTGGACGAGGCGGCCGATGCGATCCCCGCCATCCTGGCCCTCTTCGGCGAGCTTGGCCTGGGGACGCCGCGCGTGGAGCAGTCCCGCCCGAACTTCGACGAGATCTTCGTCCGCCTGATGGAGCAGCACCGTGCGGGGTCCGACATCTAGCCTGCTCGACGGCGCGATCCGCACGCTCAGCTTCTCCGCCAAGGAGATCGTCAGCGTCGTCCAGCAGCCGCTGCTGGTCGCCAGCCTCGTCCTCGGGCCGTTCGTGATCCTGCTAGCGTTCGGGCTCGGCTACCGCGGGCCGCAGCCCGTCCTGTGGACGATCCTCGTCGCTCCGGACGATGCAGCCTTGATCGCCGACCTCAGCGTGATCGCCGAGGGATTCTCGGGCGTGTTCGAACTCCAACGAGTGACCCAGGACGAGGCTTCCGCGCGCGCGGCGCTGCTCGATGGCACCGCCGACGTCGTCGCCATCGTCCCGGAGAGCATCTACAGCCAGCTCTATCGTGGCGAGCAGCCGCGACTCCGCGTCCTCTACCGCGAGGCGGACCCGACGGCGAGCGGCTGGGTCCGCTACTTCACCCAAGTCCAGACCGGTGAGCTCAACCGCAAGATCTTCGTGGATATCCTGACCCAGGCCGAGGGGCCGATCGATCGCGCCCTCGAGGACATCGACCGGGCCCAGGACGAGCTGGACGCCCTCGAGGCCGCGCTGCGTCGCGAGGACGTCGGGGAGGCCCTCGAGCGGATCGACCGCCTCAACGCCCTGGTCCAGGCGATCCCCGCGGGCCTGGATTCGGCACTGACCGACGCCGAGAACGGCGGGGGGCCGTCCGGGACCGTCCCGGCGCCCGGGGACAGCCTGAGCGCGGCCAGGGCCGACCTCCAGGGCGCCGACGTCGTCGCCGCCCTCGACCGGGTGCGGGAAACGCGCGCGCGGCTCGACCGACTCGAAGAGGTGGCCCGCCGGATCGACAGCATCCCGGTCGAGCAGCTCGTCGCGCCCCTCACCACCGAGGTCGTCAACCTGATTCCCTTCGAGCCGACGACGGTCATCTTCTACACCCCGGCCGTCCTGGCCTTGATCGTCCAGCACGTCGGCCTCCCGCTGAGCGCCATGTCGGCGGTGCGTGATCGTCGGCTGGGCATCTTCGAGCTGTTCCGCGTCTCGCCGATCGGCGCCGCCGAGATCTTGCTCGGCAAAGCGCTCGGCTACGGCGTGCTGCTCGCGATCATCAGCACCGCGCTGACCTGGCTGGTCGTCCATTTCCTCGGCGTGCCGCTGCAAGGCAGCATCGGCTGGTACGCGCTATCCATGGCCGCGACGATCTTCGCGTCGATCGCGCTCGGCTTCGCCCTCGCCGTCGTCGCCGACACCGAGAGCCAGGTGGTCCAGCTCGCCATGCTGGTGCTGCTCGCCTCGGTCTTCGTCGGCGGCCTGTTCCTGCCGATCGAGCTGCTCGCAAGCTGGCTGAGGTCGGCGGCCTACGCGCTCCCGGCGACGCTCGGCGCGATCGATCTGCGGGCGGTGATGCTGTACGGGGAGGCGCCCGACACGCGGTTCCTGCTCGCGCCGTTCGGGCTGGGTGCGCTCCTGTACGCCGTGGCCCTGGTCGGTCTCCATCGCCGGCTGCGTCGTGCCTGAGCTGGGAGGGCGAGCAGATGCGCCGGTACCGTCATCGTGGCACACGCCGGCTCGGCGCGGAGGATATCGTGCACGGGATGAGTGAGCGCGCGAGCCTTCCGACTCGCCCGGGCGACCCCAAGGACGGGGCAGCTCCACCGGTCGATCGGCCGCGACCCGCCACCGGTGCCCGCCGCGCCGCGCCGCTGCGGGGTCGCCGGCCGCGGCGCTGGCCCTGGTTGGTGCTCGCCCTCGTCGCGCTTGCCGCCGTGGTCCTGATCGCCGTGTGGCGGCGCCCGGCCTACGACATGCCGGTCGTCGATCGGCAATGGCCCCGCGTCGGCTTCACCTACAGCCCGCGCCAGGCCGAGTACCTCGACCTCCCCTGGCGCGAGACGTTCGACGCGGCGCTCG
>JALYGH010000469.1 GCA_030777205.1 Chloroflexota bacterium | reverse complement strand
TCCCGAACTCGACGATGTTCAGCACGAACTGGAGCATCGCCTGGGGCTGGACGTCGGCGCCGGGCGTGCCGAACGGCATGACCGGCTCCCCGTCCTTGAACAGGATGAACGGGTTGGTCGTCAGGCGGGGCCGCTTGCCGGGCTGGATCGAGGCCGGGGCGTCCGGGTCGAGCCAGGACTGGACCCCGCGCGGGGAGATGATGAAGCCGAGGCCGGGCACGATCGGCACGCCGAAGCCGTCGCTGGGGGTCGCCGAGAAGACGTTGCCCTGCTCGTCGACGACGCAGACGTAGCTCGTGTCCGGCGAGAGGGCGACCCGGACGGGCGGGGTGGCCGTCGGCTGGCGGCCGTTCCCGCCGTCGCCGACGTCCGAGCGGGCCGGCATCTCCGGGCACGCCCGGGCCGGGTCGATCCGCTCGCGCCACGCGGCGGCGTGCTCCTTCGAGAGCAGGCGATCGATCGGGACCGGGTAGAACTCCGGGTCGGCGATGTGATGGTGGCGGTCCGAGAACGCCGCCTTGAGTGCTTCGGTGATCAGGTGCAGGTAGGCCGGGCTGTTGTGGCCGAGCCCCTTGACGTCGTACCCCTCGAGGATGTTGAGCGCGATCGGAAGGGTCGGGCCCTGCGACCACGGCCCGCAGCCCCGGATCTCGTAGCCCCGATAGGAGACCCTGAGCGGCGGCTCGAGCCTCACCGAGAAGTTGGCGATGTCGTCGTAGGCCAGCAGGCCGCCGTTCCGCTCGCTGAACTCGGCCAGCTCGCGGGCGATCTCGCCGCGGTAGAACAGGTCGCGGGCCGCCCGGTAGCCGGCCGAGCGATCCTGGCGGGCCCCATCCTCGTACGCCGCGACAAGGCGGCGGAACGTCCGCGCGAGATCCTTCTGGAACACCAGCTCGCCGGGTTCCAGCGGGCGCCCCTCCGGCAGGAAGACGGCCGCCGTGCCGGGCCACTTGCCCAGCTTCGCGGCGCGCGCCCGCACGGCCGCCGCCAGCAGGTCGTACATGACGAAGCCGTTCTCGCACAGGTCGATCGGATTGGCCAGCACGTCGCCGAGGCCCAGCGTGCCGAAGCGCTCGAGGGCGAGCAGCCAGGCGTCCATCGCGGCGGGCACCACGCACTGGCGCAGGTCGCGCGCCAGGTTCCCGGTCGCCGGATCCCGCACCGTGTCGATGGTGGCGGCGGCCGGCCAGCGCCCGACCCCGCTGATGGTGTGCGTCTCGCCGGTCGCCGCGGAGTGGAGGATGATCGGCGCGACGCCGCCGACGTTCACGAGGTCCGGCAGGAGGACGCCGATGCAGATGCCGGCCGCGACGCCCGCGTCGATCGCGTTGCCGCCCCGATCGAGGACGCGCTGACCGGCCAGCGCCGCGAGATGATGGCCGGCCGCGATGGCGTGGCGGCGGCCGCGTACGGCCGGGCGCCGGGTGCGGCGCGGCCCCTCGAACAGCTCGGTCGTGTCGACGACGCGCTTCTCCTCGATAGCCATCGGCGAGCTCCTCGGACGCGAACGGCGCGCTCTCCCCGGTGTGTCCGCGGTGGAGAGCGGCTCGGCGACGTGTCGGCGATCCCTCTCAGTCTCCCCCGCTGATCGTGCAGCCTCCGCGGCGCGACGGCCCGCCCGGCTGCCGCCCACAATCAGGCTAGAAGCCGACCACTGGCCCGGTCAAGGCCGCCGGCGGGATCGCGCGAGCAGGCGATCGAGCCACGGGCCGAGCAGGATCGCGGCCGAGCCGGCGCCGAGCGTCCAGAGACCGATCTCCGTTGTGGCGCCGGGCGGGAGCCGCGTCACCCCGCCGAGCAGCGCGGCCAGCGACACCAGGCCGCTCAGGCTGAGGAGGACCCCCAGCCAGAGCGGGCTGGCCCGCCACAGCCCGTGCGCGAGCGCCAGGCCGGTTGCCAGCAGGCCGCTCAGCGGAAAAAGGTAGACGAGCGCGCGCAGGAGCTGGACGTCGCTCGGGTTCCCGGCCAGCGCCGGCGCGAACTGCCGCAGTTGGGCGGGGTTCCCGAGGAACCGCGCGAGGAAGTCGCCCGAGAGCAGGAGTCCCTGGATCGCGAACCAGGGCATGTAGAACGCGGCCAGCAGCGCGAGCCCGCCGATGAGCGCGAGCACCGACCCGATCGGCAGCGCCAGGGCGGGCTCGGTCGCCGGCTGCTCGACCCCGCCGGATACTCCGCGCCGACCCGTCCCCTGGATGTTCCACTTCGGCGAGTCGCCGAATCTCGGCGGCGCCGTGGGCCGGTCGGTCATCGTGTCCTGTCCACGAGTCGGCTCCATACAGGTGCGGAGGGCGTACGCGGTGCGCCGCTACAGTGCTGACCATCAGTTCGGGGTCGTTACCGACGTCGCCGCTCCCACGTCTCCGGGTTGAGCAGCCCCGCTGGGCGCCCACCCTTCGTCGCCGCCAGGACGCTATCGACCGCCATGTGGGCCATCGCGGCGACCGTCTCGTGGGTCACGCCGGCGATGTGCGACGTCAGGATGACGTTGGGCAGATCGTTGAACCGACTGTCCTTCGGCGGCTCGGACTCGCGCACGTCCAGGCCCGCGCCGGCCAGCCGGCCGCCGGTGAGGGCCACGTACAGCGCGTCCTCGTCGATCAGCGAGCCGCGCGCCGTGTTCACGATGTACGCCGTCGGCTTCATCAGCGCGAACCGTTCCGCGTTCATGAAGTGGCGCGTCTCGGCGCTGGCCGGCAGGTGCAGCGTGACGTAGTCACTCTCGCGGAGCAGCTCCTCCAACGAGACGCATCGCACGCCGTACTTGCCACAGAACTCCTGGTCGACCGTGTACGGTTCGAAGGCGAGGATGCGCGTCTCGAAGCCGCTCACGCGCTGAGCAACGCCTTTCCCGATCCGCCCAAGCCCGACGATCCCGACCGTCTTGCGCCAGAGATCGGTCCCAACCCGTCGACCCCACGTGCCGGACCGGACCTCGCGGTCGTTCTCGACGAGCAGGTGTCCGAGCCCGAGCATCATCGCCACCGCGTGGTCGGCGACGCCCCAGTCGTTGGCGCCCTGGGTCGTCGTCACCAGCACCCCCAGCTCCGTCGCGGCCGGGATGTCGACCCGGTCGAAGCCGACGCCCCAACGGGCGACGTGCTTCAGGCGTGGCGACGCTTCGAGCACCCGCCGCGTGTACGGCTCGCCGCCGGCGATCGTGGCGTCGACGCCCTCCGCCAGCAGATCGATCAACTCATCCTCGGTCGCGTGGGTCCCGCCCGGCACGTGGCGGACGGTCCAGCCGGCATCCCGGAGCTTCGTGAGCGGGGTCTCGTCCCGCGTGGTGAACACGGGTGTCAGGATCAGCGCGTGTGGCATCGACGTCCCCTCCGTCGCGGCAGGGTAGCAAGCGCGCTCGGACGCGGCAAATCGACCTCCCTGCCCCGCACTGCCGGGAGCATGAACCACGGGAGTGGGCCGGAAAGGGTCGACGAGGACCGGCCGGACCCGGGGACACGTCCCTCTACCGAGCGGCGCTCAGCGCGCTCCCACGCACGACCGAGCGGACCGCGTCGGCGATCTTCTCCGCCGATGGGATCGTCATGTTCCGCAGCGCCGTCGCCGACGGGACCGGGATCGACGGTGCGCCGACCCGCGCGATCGGGGCCTCGAGGGCGTCGAACGCGCCCTCGGCGACCACGGCCGCGACTTCGGCGCCGATCCCGCCGACCTTCCAGGCCTCGTGCGCGACGACGAGCCGGCCGGTCTTGCGCACCGACGTCAGCAGGGTGTCCGCGTCGAGCGGCGCCAGCGTCCGCAGGTCGATCACCTCCGCGTCGATGCCCTCGTCCCGGAGCGTCCGGGCCACCTCGAGCGAGCGATGGACCATCCAGGCCGTGGCCGCGATGGTCACATCGCGGCCCTCGCGCGCGACCCGGGCCACGCCGATCGGGGTGACGTGGTCGCCGTCCGGCACGTCGTCGCGGATCGCGTGGTAGAGGAACATCTGCTCGAAGATCATCACCGGGTCGTCGTCGCGGATCGCGGCAGTCATCAGGCCCGAGGCGTCGGCCGGGGTGGCCGGCATCACCACCTTCAGCCCGGGCACGTGGGCGAACCAGGCCTCGTAGCTCTGGGGGTGGCCGCGGTACGGCCCGTCGCCGACGCGGGTGCGGATCACGACCGGGACGCGGGTGGCGCCGGCCGTCATGTAGCGCAGGTTGGCGGCCTGGAGGACGATCTGGTTCATCGCGCAGGGCAGGAACTCGCCGAACGACACCTCGACGATCGGGCGCTTGCCCTGGAGGGCCGCCCCGATCGCCGCGCCGACCATCGCCGACTCCGAGATCGGCGCGTCGCGGATCCGGCGCGGTCCGAACTCCTCGAACAGGCCGCGCGTCCCCTGCATCGCGCCGCCGAACGGCCCGATGTCCTGGCCGATCAGGAAGACGTCGGGGTCGCGGCGCATCTCCCGGGCGATGGCGCCGACGAGCGCCTCGGCGAACGTCATTCGGGTCATCGGCGCACCTCCTCCAGCCCGAGCTCGGCCGGCCCCGGCTCGGGGCTCTGTTCGGCCCGGCGGAACGCCTCGACAACCTCGGCCTCGACGACGGCCCGGATCGGGGCGACGTCGACGCCCCGATCGGCCAGCAGCCGGTCGACCCGGGCGACCGGATCGCGCTCGCGCCAGGCGTCGGCCTCTCCGTCGGGCCGGTACGTCGCCCGATCGGCCGCCCAGTGGCCCTGGAGCCGATACGTGCGGGCCTCGATCAGGGTCGGGCCGTCGCCGCGCCGCGCCCGCGCGACCGCCCGACCGACCGCCTTGCGCACGGCCAGCACGTCGTTCCCGTCGACGGCCACGCCGGGGATGCCGTAGCCGGCCGCCCGAGCCACGATCGGGGCCGGCAGGTAGGTATCGGCGGCCTCGGATATCGCCCAGCCGTTGTGCTGGCAGACGTACACCACCGGCAGCTTCCAGGTGGCCGCGAGGTTGAGGTTCTCGTGGAAGTCGCCGCGGTTGGCCGTGCCGTCGCCGAACGTCACCACGCAGACGCGGTCGGAGCCCTCGTAGGCGAAGGCGAGCCCGGCGCCGGTCGCCACCCCGAGCGTCGTCCCGAGGTCGCCGGCCACCCACGGCACGATGTTCGCGCCGAGCGGGCCGTTGAACGGGACCGAGCGGCCCTTGGAGTAGCCGTCGGCCCGGCCGAGCGCCTGGGCCGCGAGCCGCCACGGCTCGGCGCCGCGCATGGCATAAACCACGAACGGGCCGCGGTAGTGGGGCGCCGCCACGTCGTCCGGGCGGAGGTCGCAGAAGCTGCCAACGATGGTCGCCTCCTCGCCCTCGACCGGGAACCAGCGCGGGTTGCGCCGGCCGCACTCGGCCTCGAAGAGGCGACTCCAGAGCAGCCAGCGATACAGCTCGCGGAGCCGGTCGTCGGAGAGCATGTCCGTCGCGGACGGGTCCGCGAGCGTGTCGGTCATCGGCCTCACCTCCTCGTAAGTAGTGCGCCTCGGTGTCAACGCCCGTGGCCAAGCAGGCTCAGGATCAGTTCGGGCACTGCCCGCATGTCCAGCTCGTCGCCCGGCGGGCCGTCCGCGCCCGCGCCGGCGACGATCAGGGCCGGCCGGCGCGGTTCGAGGTCGGGCGGGCGGCCGTGCGAGCCGCGGACCAGCTCCGGCTTGAGCGGGATCGACTTCGTGGCCGGGTCGAAGAACAGCTCGACCGGATCGTAGGCCGGCTTGCGGTGGATGTCGATCTCCCGCGCGTACGGGGGCGCCAGCTCGTCGTCGAGCCACCAGTAGTAGGCGAACCAGGCATCCGACTCGGCAATCGCGATCAGCTCGCCGCTCGACGGGTGGTCGATCTCGAGCGCCCGCTGCTCCTCGCGGTCGAGTACCCGCTCCACGCCCGGCACGCCTACGAGCGCGGCGCGGACGACGGCGACGTGATCGGGCTTCACGAAGACGTGGGCCATCTGGTGATCGACCATCGCCACGGCCGGGCTCAGCTCGACGTCAAGGTACTCCTTGCCGCCGATGACGCGCACGTCGACCAGGCCGCGCCGGCGCAGCTCGCGGTTCAGGAGGACCGGGCGGCTGACGTCGGTCATCGCGTACTCGCTCAGCAGGACGATCGCCGTGTCCTTGCGCAGCCCGAGCCGGTCCAGCCCGTCGAGGATCCGCGCCACGATGCCATCCAGCGCGACGAGGTCGGCGTGGAACTGGGCGCTGTCCGAGCCGAAGCGCTGGGTGTTGTAGTCGAGGTGGGGCAGGTAGGCGAAGGTCAGCGTGGGGCGGTGCAGCTCCAGCGTGTTGAGGGTAGCATCGGCGATCCACTCGCTCGCCTTCACGCCGGCCAGCGGCCCCCAGTACCACGGAAGTTGGAACGGGCCCTGCCGCTCGACGAGCTGCTCGTAGTAGCCGACCGGCTTCGAGTAGCACCAGGGGACCAGCCCCTCGTCCAGGTGGATCGGGGCCGGCGTCACGACCACGTCGGCGCTCGCGAACATCGTGTTCTGGAAGAACAGCAGGGCCGTGGTGGCCGCGGGATCGCGCTCGCGGAGCCGCTCCCAGACCTTGGGGCGCTTGACCATGCTCGTCGGCTGGTCCCAGAACCGGATCGCGTAGCGGTCGCGCTCGAACATGCCGTTGCAGACGACCCCGTGCTCGCGCGGGGACGTGCCGGTGGTGAGGGTCGCCTGTGACGTGCAGGTCACCGCCGGGAACGGCGGACGGAGCGACACCCCGTAGCCCTGGTTCCGCAGGGCGTTGAGGGTGGGCGTCTCGGCGCGGTTCGCCAGGTGATCGAGCGTGAGACAGACCAGATCGAGGACCAGCACGTGTTTCGCCATGCGTCGCACTCCGAGGGGGCGCGCCTCCGGGCGTCGCGTCGCCGGCGACGGAGACTCGCCTGGGGCAGTATGGCCGCTCGGTACGGCGGCCGTCACGCCGACGGCACCGCCCGATCGCCTGATCGTCGCGCGCCCGCGCCGTCGAGGATGGCGCGGACAACAGACCGGGCAGTGGGCGAGTGGCTCGAGGTCGGAGGCTACCGCAGCGCGTATCGTTGGGTGTGGGCCGGCCGACGGAACAGCAGCACGAGCGGCAGCCCGACGACGAACCCACCGACGTGGGCCCAGAATGCGATCCCGGAAGTCTGCTCCGCCACCTCGGCGATCGAGGCGACGCCGGAGAAGAGCTGGGTCACGAACCAGAACCCGATCAGGATAATGGCGGGGACGCGGGTCACGGTGATGAAGGGGCCGATGAAGAGGAGCGTCCGGATGGAGGCCGAGGGAAACAGCACGAGGTACCCGGCCAGCACGCCGGCGATCGCGCCGCTCGCCCCGATGCTCGGGATCGGCGAGCCCCAGTTGAAGAACAGGTGGAACCCGGTCGCGCCGAAGCCGCACAGCAGGTAGAAGAGCAGGAAGCGCAGGTGGCCGAGGCGGTCCTCGACATTGTCACCGTAGATCCACAGGAAGAGCATGTTGCTGGCGATGTGCAGGAAGCCGCCGTGCAGGAACATCGACGTCAGCAGCGTCGTGTAGTACACGTCGAGTGGCGCCGCCGGCGGAATGTCGATGCCGCGCGCGTACTCGAGCGGGACGACGCCGGCCGAGCGCCACAACGTCTCGACGCCCCTGCCGAGCGTGAGCTGGTACACGAACACGGCGATGTTGATCGCCAGGAGCATGAACGTGACGATCGGCGTCAGGCGTCGCGGGCCGGGATCGTCGCTGATCGGAATCATGGGGGACCTCGCAGTTGGCGCCGTTCCTGGTCCTGCCCCCGAGGCAGGACGCACTCCGCGTGCCAGGAAGGGCGGCGCTCGCGCGGCTCGACGCCGATTGGCGACGACCGGGCAAGGGGGGACAAGGTGAGGGGGAGCTGCGCCTCCGGCGACTTACAGCGCGCCCGGCTCGGCCCCGTACGTCTCGCGCATGGCTCGCTCGAGGTCCGCGAGCGTCGGCTGGATAACCGGCACGTTGTCGGCGACGCCGCCGGCGCCCGGGTCCTTCAGCCCGGTCGCCGTGGTCAGCGCCACCGCGACCGCGCCACGGCGGAGCCGCTCGTCCTTGCGCAGCCGCGCCAGCGCCGCCACCGACGCCAGCGACGAGGCCTCGGCGTAGATGCCCTCGGTCCGCGCCAGCTCTGCCTGCCAGGCGAGCAGCTCGGCGTCCTCGACCGTCTGGGCCCGGCCGTCGTTCTCGTAGAGCGCGTTGAGCGCCTGGAACGTGCTCTGGCCGCCGCCGATCGAGATCGCGACTGTTGGAGCGGTCTCGACGGGCGCCGGCGCCTCGAGGCTCTCGGCCTGGGCGCGGCTGAGCGGCCCGAACACCTCGCCGGCGACCGGACGCGGGGCACGGCCGATAAAACCCAGCTCGGCCAGCTCGCCGAAGCCGCGCATCGTGCCGGCCAGCTCGTCGCCGTACGCCACCGGGAACGCCATCACGTCCGGCGCCTCGCGGCCCATCTGCTCCCAGACCTCGAACGCGATCGTCTTGTACCCCTCGACGCCGTACGGGTTGCTGCCGACCGGCGGCTGGACGTAGTTCGAGGCGCAGTACCAGCCATACGTCTCAACGGCCTGCCCCAGCAGCGTCCAGCGATCCGGGCCGGTCGGGGTGGCGAACAGCCGGGCACCGTACGCCAGCATCTGGGCCTTCATCGCGAGCGGCGCGCTCGCCGTGGTGAAGACGACGCACCGCAGGCCCGCGACGGCCGCGTACGCCGCGACCGCCGCACCGGCATTACCGGAGGAGGCGAGCGCCACCGTCCGGGCGCCGGCGGCCTTCGCCCGCGCCACGACCACGGCCGCCAGGCGGTCCTTGAAGGAGCCGGTCGGGTTGCGCGCCTCGTTCTTCAGGTAGAGGAAGTCCAGGCCGACCTGGGCGCCGAGGGTCGTGGCGTGGACCAGCGGAGTCTCGCCCTCGCCGAGCCAGACGGCGTGCTCCAGGCCCACCGGCAGCAGCGCGTGGTAGCGCCAGACGCCCCGCTCCTCCGGATCGAAGCCGCGTCCCTCGCGCACAGTCCGGAACGCTTCCTGGCTGTAGCTGGGGCGCAGGTTGACGGCATACCCCTGTTCGCGACAGCGGGGGCAGCCCGTCACGATCTCCTCGGGCGGGTAGCCGGTCCCGCAGCGCAGACATTCGAGACCGGTTGCAGCGGTCATGGCGACGGAATCACCTCTCGTGCGAACTGGCGGGCGACGCCCAGCGCGCCCCTCCAGGCCTGCTTCCTCGACAAGGGTTCCCCCAAGTGTAGAGCATTCCATCTGTATTACAGAGTAGGCGTCACCGTAGTAGGGCGATCGACGCTGGGGAAAGCGGGGACCGTTATCAAGGACACGTCACAACCGGGCTGTGGATAACGTGCCCGGCTGTGGGGATAACTCGGGCGTTCGATGTGGAGTATTGCGGGGACGTCACGAGCCGCCTCCGGACCTGACCAGGGGTTATCCCCACCCCACCCACGTTCTCCACACCCCCCGGGCGGTTATCCACAACCGGGCGAGGGGTTATCCACAGTGGGCCCCGCGCACGCCCCGAGATCACGGGCAGCGATGGACGGAACCGCCTCGACGGAACGGACCGAGACGTCTCGCTATGGCGGAGGAGCAGGAGCCGCCCTGCCGACCGTCGCCCGAGCGCCGCCGCGTAGGGCAGCGCCCGCTTGGCCCGCTCGGATCCGTCGAGGGGGACAAGGATGCTGCGTACCATGGCGCCCACCTCTTCCAATCGAATCGTACGTCCACGCCCGTGCTGGGCCGCAGAAGAGCGGGAGGGGGGGGGGGGGGGGGGGGGGG
>JALYGH010000468.1 GCA_030777205.1 Chloroflexota bacterium | reverse complement strand
GGCTCGGTCTGTCCGGACGCGGGCGACGGCACCGCCTGACCGGGCGCGGCTGTTCCGGCCGCCGAACCGGTCGCGGGGGCGGCATTCGGCGGCGGCGAGGGGGCCGGTCCGGGCGACACCGGGACGTCCGGCGCGGCGAACACCTGGCGCAGGATGCGGGCGGCGATCGGCGCGGCATCCCGGCTGCTCGATCCGCGGTCGACGAAGACGGTTACGACGTACTGCGGGTCTTCGACCGGCGCGAACCCGGTGAACCAGCCGTGCGTCGGCAGCTCGCCGTCGGGGGCGGCGGCCTGTCCGTACTCCGCGGTGCCGGTCTTGCCCGCCACGCGCAAGCCCGGGATTTTGAACTCGCGCAGGAGCGGACCGTCGAAGCCGGCCTCCATGCCCTCGATCAAGGTCCTGATGTAGCGCGGGTCGACCTCCGGCTCGCGGATGACCTCCGGGTGCACGTGCTTGACGACGTTGCCGTCGGAGTCGACCACCTGGCGGACGACGTGCGGCCGGAGCACCCGGCCGCCGTTCGCCAACGTCGCCGTCATGTTGTGGATCTGGAGCGGGGTCGCCTCGACATACCCCTGGCCGATCGCCATGTTGTAGGTGTCGCCCTTCACCCACTTCTCGCCGACCTTCTGGAGCTTCCACGCCTCGTCCGGGATCGTGCCGGACGACTCGCCGGGCAGGTCGATCCGGGTCGGCGAGCCGAAGCCGAGCAGCCGGGCGTAGCGCGCGAGGCGCTCGTTGCCGAGCCCCACGAACCCCTCCGGCTCGTAGCCGCCGCCGAGGTAGAAGAAGTGGACGTTGGTCGAGTTGGCGATCGCTTGGATCAAATTGAGCCGGCCCTGCGGCGCACCCGGCCAGTCTGGGAAGCGCTGTCGGACGCCCGGGTAGTAGTCGTGCTGGACGAAGATCGCGCCCCTGCTGTTGATGACCGTGTCGCGGGTAGCCACCCGCTCCTGGAGCGCGGCGAGCGCCGTCACCAGCTTGAACGTCGAACCGGGGGGGTAGTTGCCGGCAACGGCGCGATTGAAGAACGGCTGCTCGGGATCCTTGAGCAACCCCGTCAGCTCCTCGTCGCGCGCGCCGTCGGTGAAGATGTTGTTGTCGTAGCTTGGCAGGCTGACCAGGGCGAGGAGCTCGCCGCTGCGAGCGTCGCTCACCACCGCGACGCCGACGTTGCTGTGCTTGAGCCCCTCGCTGAGTAGTTCGGTCACCGAGCGCTGCAGTTCGGCGTCCAGTGTTAGCACCAGGTTCTGGCCGGGCTCCGCCTCCTCAACCCGAAGCGTGCTGCTCTCGCGGCCGGACGCCTCGACCTCGTACATGCGTCGGCCGGGCCGGCCGCGCAGCTCCGCTTCATACGCATCTTCGAGGCCGGCCGTCCCGATCCGGTCGTTGATCGAGTACCCTTCCTTCTCGATTTTTTGCTTGTACTCGGCGGGCGAGAGGATCTGCGGGGAGATCGGACCGGTGTACCCGAGCAGGTGCGCGAACACCCTTCCGTCGGCGTACCGGCGCGACGATTCGACCGAGACGACCACGCCCGGCAGCTCGCCGATCGCCTGCTCGACGAGGAGCGCCGACTCCCGCGGGACGTTCGACTCGATCGGTACCGGGGTAAACGCGAAGCCCTCGGCCTTGCGCTTCTCGACGGCCTCACGGATCTCGTCCGCCGGCACGCTCAGCAGCGCGCTCAGCCGTCCGTAGACTTCAGCCTCGCGCGGCTGCTTCAGATCGGCCGGGATGATCGACACGACGAAACTCGGCGCATTCGATGCGAGGATCGTCCCGTTCCGATCGTAGATGACCCCGCGGGGCGGTTGGATCGGGCTGATGCGGACGCGATTGTTGTCGGCTCGCTGGCGGAGCTGCGGCCCCTCCACGATCTGGAGACGCCAGAGCTGCACCGCCAGGATCGCGAAGGCAACGAGAACCGCGACGCGAAACAGGTGCGGGACGACCCGCGACGTCGCGCGCGACTCGCCGGAGTCAAGCATAGGCCTGCCAGGGCGAAAAAGTTGGTGCAGTGTACCGGTCGGCGCCTTCGAGGAGCCAGGACGCGTTACCGAGTTCCAGGCGGGTCGACACCGCTTGACGCGCGATGGATACCGCCGTAGACTGCCATAAGAACAACCGTTCTGAGCGTGGTGGCCCATGGCCGGGCGCCGAACCCTGGAGCAGGCGTGGACGCGCGGGGAACGGGGGACGCGGGAGCAGGCCCGCGAATCGCGCGGCGGACGGACCGGTGGCGAGGAGCGCGGCCCCTGCCGCCGCCGTCACCATTCGGGGCCGTTGCTGAACGGGCTCGGCCGCTGCTGGCGCTCCTATTCGACGACCTGCATCCCGGCGAGCGCATCAACCTGCGCCCGCTCGATCGAAAAACCGCCTGGAACCGCTTCGCTCGTGATCCCGACGAGGCGCTCGCTATCGCCCGCGAGCTCGTCGAGCGGCCCGGGACGGATATCCTGCTCGGCGTCCTCCCCCGGCGGGGCGAGGACGGGACCGCGGGCGGCCTCCACCGCGGCACATGCCTCTGGATAGACCTGGACGCGTCGGGGGATGTGGATGGCGCGACGCAGGCCTGGCGGCACCTGGCGCGATTTCCGGCTCAACCCAGCGCGGTTGTCCACTCCGGTCGGGGTCTGCACGCCTACTGGCGGGTCCGTACCGCGGTTCCGCTCGACGAGCCTCCGTCGCGGCGTCGGTTCGGCGAGGCGCCGCGGGGACTGGCGAACGCGCTGGGCGGCGACCCCGCCGCGACCGACCTTGCACGGGTGCTCCGCCTACCGGGGAGCCTGAATTGGAAGTACGCCCCACCTCGGCCGGTGAGCCTGCTTGCCGTTCGACCGGAGCAGCGACCGACCCTTGACGAGATCCTCGATGTCCTGTTGGCTGTATCGTCCACACCGGGTGCACGTCGCGACCCGAGTGTCGGGGCGGCGGACGCGATGGACGGCTCGGCGGGTCGGACCCAGGTCGAGACCCCTCCGGACATCGAGGGTCGCTGGGTCTCGCGGCTCCTGCTCGACGGGGCCGACCTCGGTCGCCGCAACGCCGCCTGCGCGCGGTTGGCGGGCTACCTGCTCGGCCGCGGACTGCCGCCGGACATCGTCCGGGCGATCGTGCTCGGCTTCGCCGCCCGCTGCCGCCCGCCCCTGCCACGGGCCGAGGCAGAGCGGGTCGTGCGCAGCATCGCCCGCTGCGGTCGGCGGCGTGGCCGCGCTCCGGGGCGGTCCGCGTAAAGGACGGCCCCGAGTCGCGGCTCGGGCACGTCGCACCCGTCTCGAGGCCGACTGCCCCGAAGCCGAGTCGCGACGTGGGGCCGCGGGACGCTTCGCTAGCGCGGCCGGCTGAGCGTGACGTTGTCGTATGCCGGCAAGGGTGGCGCACGTGGCCACCGACCAGGCATCATGAAAGCGGGGGTGCGCATGAGTGATGCAGGACAGCGGGACTGGAACGTCGAGTGCTCGGTCTGTGGATTGGTGGTCGGGCGGATCGTCGATGGCCGCTTCGTCCACGATGAGGAGTGCGCGCTCCTGCCGCGCATCGGCCGCGGCGTGCTGCGGTGCTGCGCGTGCGGCAGCACGCTGACGGGGCGCCCACGCGATGCCGCGCAGCCGGCGGCGC
>JALYGH010000467.1 GCA_030777205.1 Chloroflexota bacterium | reverse complement strand
GCACGACGCCGACTTCCTCGCCGAGCGCGCCGTCGGCTGGGCGGCGCTCCGCGACCGCGCGGCCGCGTACCCCCCGGAGCGGGTGGCGGAGATCACCCGCCTGCCGGCGGACACGGTCCGCGAGCTGGCCGCGCTGTACGCCGATATCCGGCCCGGCCTGATCGCGACCGGACCGGGCCTCCAGCGCCACACCAACGGCGGCCAGGCGATGCGCGCGCTGCTCTGCCTGCCGGCCGTCACCGGCCAGTACGGCCGCGCGGGCGGCGGCTTCCTCTACAACAACCGCTACCTGACCTGGGACCCGGAGCTGCTCGGGCACGACCGGGAGCTGCGGCGAGGGACGCCGCGCACGATCAGCATCAACCAGGTCGGTGAGGCGCTGCTGTCGGCCGAGCCGCCTATCAAGTCCCTGCTGGTGGTGAACGGCAATCCGGCCGCGGTCGGGCAGGCGCAGCACAAAATGACGCGCGGCCTGCTGCGCGACGACCTGTTCACCGTCGTCCACGAGGTGTTCCCGACCGACACCGTCGACTACGCGGATATCGTCCTGCCGGCCGCCATGCAGCTCGAGCAGCTCGACCTCCACCTGTCGTACTGGTCGCTCTACCTGCGGCTCAACCAGCCGGCCGTCCCGCCGGCCGGCGAGGCGCGCTCGAACCTGGAGCTGTACCAGGCGCTGGCATGGCGGATGGGCTTCACGGAGCCGTGTCTGTACGCGTCGGGCGAGGAAATCGTCCGCGAGCTGCTCCGCACGTCGAGCCCGCTGCTTGAGGGGGTGACCTGGGAGCGGCTGGCGGCCGAGCCAGCGGTCAGGCTGACCCTGCCGACGCGGCCGTACGTGCCGTTTGCCGACGGTCAGTTCTCGACGCCCTCCTGTAAGGTCGAGCTGTACTCGGCGGCACTGGCGGCGCAGGGGAAGGACCCCCTGCCGGACTGGACTCCGGAGCGGGAGAGTCCGGAGGCGAGCCCGGGGCTCTTCGCAGCGTACCCGCTCAAGCTGCTGACGCCGAAGGAGCAGCACTTCCTCGGGTCGAGCTTCGCCAACGTGCCGTCATTCGCCCGGATGGCCGGCGAGCCGACCGTCGAGCTACACCCCGACGACGCGGCGGCCCGCGGGATCGACGACGGCGAGTGGGTTCGCGTCTTCAACGCGCGCGGGAGCTGCCGCCTCCGGGCGCGGGTCAGCCAGGACGTGCTGCCGGGCGTCGCGGTGAGCGAGGTCGTCCACTGGCAGTCGCGTAGCCCGGGCGGGCGCAACGTCAACTGGACGACGCCGGACTACCTGACCGACCTGGGCGACAACTCGACTTACCACACGAACCTGGTCGAGGTACGGCGCTGCGACCCGACGAGCGATGCGTAGGGCCTCATCAACGCGGCGATGCCCGTCTGGACCCTTGCATCGCCGGTGATGGCCCGCGGGGCCGTGACGAGCTGCGCTCAGGATGACAGATCAGGGTCCGAGGCTCCCATCATCCGCGGCGTCGTGCTTGATGAGCCCGACGTCCGGGACCTGCGCGGGCTCGAGGCGTACTTCGGTGGCGGCGTGCCGCGCGAACGCGTCCGAGTAGAAGCGCAGGAAGTGGCCGAGATGCGCCTCCCAGTAGGACGCGTCGTGCTCGCCCTCCAGCACGGCGAACTGGTGCGCGATGCCGTACTCTTCGAGGCGCCGGTGGAGCGCCTCGGCATTCTCGCGCCACGGGTCGTCGGCGCCGACGTCGACCCAGAGCGTCAGCCACTCCGCCGCGACGCCGTCCGCAACCAGCCAGTACGGGCTGAGCGAGCGCCAGCGGTCCCGATCGCCGTAGAGGACCTGCAGCTCCTCGGAGAGCTGGTCCTAGGAGGTGCGCAGCGACGGGGCGTGCGCCGCCGCGATGCCGAAGATGTCGGGATGGAGCAGGGCGATGCGTAGGGCGCCCTCACCGCCCATCGACAATCCGCCGATGGCACGGGCCGCGCGCACCGGATGGGTTCGGTAGAGCCGGCCCACGTTCGGCACGATGTCCGAGACGACGAAATCTCTCCACCGCGCGCCATCTGCGTGGTCCACCCAGTAGTTCGGGCCGCCATCGGGCAGGACGATCAGCAGCGGGGCGATCTCGCCGGCCGCGATCAGCCGGTCGGCGGCCTCGAGGAGCCCGAGCTCCTCCCACTCCGAGCTGCCACCCGCGACCCCGTGCAGCATGTAGAGCACCGGATAGTCGCGCCACTCGAGCACGTAGCCCGGCGGCAGGTAGAGCCGATAGTGCATCTCGCGGGCGAGCGCCGCCGACCAGAACCGTTGCTCGACGACGACCGAGCCGTTGGGGTAGTAGGCTACAGCCCGGGCGGCCGAGGGGGCGGCCGGTGCTTTCCACCCATGTGAATCGGCGGGCGGGTACTCGGTGCCCTCGGCGGGCCCCGTCGAAGCTGCCGCGCGCACCTCCGCGGGCGAGTACAGCGGGGCCGCCGTCCATGCGGAAACGCAAGCAAATGCGCTGATGACGGCGACGACCGTCGCGAAGGGCAGTCGGAGTGGGTGCATGGCGGCGCGACCCCGGGTACCAAGTCGGCGAACACGGCGCCGCGCACCGCTTGGTGCGCGCGGCATACTGTTTCGAGAAGCGTACCGAGTCGCGCGCAAGCGCGGCAATAACGCGTCAGATGCGCTCGGCGGAACCGCTCAGGGAAGCCTCACGCGACGGGCTCGGGACGAGTTTGCCCGCCGTATCGACGCGTCATGCCGTCCGCGGCAGCCGTGGTCACCTGATCCCAGGGAATTCCCGCGTCGAGGGCACGCGCCAACAGGGTCTCGCCGCGCGGCGCATCTCCACGCTCGAAAGCGGCCGCGAGCGCATGGAGCAGCGCACGGCGATCGGCCGAGACGTCCGTCATCCGAGACCTCCTCGTCCACGTTTCCGATGAAGAAGGCGCCGTTGCCTCTTAACCATGGGCCACGATGATACGGCGTCGCGGCCCAACTGACAAGCGGGGTAATCGGAGCCGCGGCCTTCCCGATGGGCCTGCCGCTGATGGAGTCAGGCCGGGACGGGTTCGGACGTGGGGCGCGGGCCGGTATTGATGCGCAGGCTAAGCCCCGCCGCCACGAACCCGAGCACGCCGGCGGCCAGGAACGCCATCGTGTAGTCGCCGAACGCGACCCGGGCCACGCCGCCGAAGTACGAGGCCAGTCCGGCGCCGATCTGGTGTGCGAAGAAGATCCAGCCGAGCAGGAACCCGACCGACCGGCGCCCGAAGCGGTCGGCCGTCAGCACAGACGTCGGCGGGACGGTCGCGATGTAGTCGAGCCCGAACAGGATCGCGAACATGGTCAGGCCGTACACGTCCGTCACGGCCGGCAGCAGGACCAGGGACGCCGCCCGGAAGGCGTAGTAGCCGGCCAGCAGTCGCCGCGGGTTGAAGCGATCCGTCAGGTAGCCGGAGATCGTCGTCCCGACGATGTTCATCGCGCCGATCAGCGCCATGGCGCCGGCTGCCGTTGCCTCGGTGAAGCCGTGCTCCAGCGCATGCGGGATGAGGTGCGTCCCGACCAGGCCGTTGCTGGTGAAGCCGCAGACGAAGAAGCTGCCCGCCAGCAGCCAGAAGTCGCGGGTGCGTAGCGCCTCGGACAACGGCGTCAGCGGCCCGGCCGCCGGAGTGCTGCCGGCCGGAATATCCTCCGCGCCGTAGGGCTCGCTGCCGACCTCGGCCGGGCCGTTGCGCATGACCAGCAGCACGAACGGCAGCAGGATCAGGAGCACGAGCGCGCCGGCGCCGACGGCCGCTCGCCAGCCGAACGCCACCGTCAGGCCCATCATGAGCGGCACGAAGATGAACTGACCGGCCGACGTGCCGGCCCCGAGGATCCCCGTCACCAGCCCGCGCCGGCCGATGAACCAGCGGTTCGCGACCGCCGCCGCCATCACGACCGCCAGCGAGCCGCTGCCGAAGGCGACGAAGATGCCCCACCAGAGGTTCAGCTCGAGCAGGCTGTGCATCGTGAGCATCGCGGCCGTGCCGATCAGCGTCAGCAGCAGGCCGCCGATCATCACGCCACGCGCACCGAAGCGGTCGACCAGCTTGCCCGAGAACGGACTCGCCAGGCCGCCAGTCACCCAGCTAATCGCGACCGCCAGCGATAGCGACGCGCGGTCCCAGCCGAACTCGCCCTCGAGTGGGACGATCAGGATGCCGGCGAGGGTACGCGGCCCGGCCGCGACGAGCAGGACGACGAACGTCAACCCGACGATAAACCAGGCGTAGTGGACTCCGCTTCGCCGGGCGAGCGTCGCCGCGAGTCCGAACCCCGTCCGCTGCTCGCTCGCCATCAGCCCCTCCCGGGTGCCGTCACGTCGTCGCGTCCTGGGCTCGCCCACCGTACCATCCGCCGCCTTCGAGGTCAACACGCCGAGGCGGGCCGGAATTCCGGTCGTCGAATCAGAGCCGCCGGCCGGCGACCTGGGCGCGGTGCGAGAGGGCGCGGGCGACGAGGATGGCGAGCGCCGCCGCGCCGGTGAACAACGCGACGAGCTGCGCCTCCTGCAGCCCGAGCGCCACGATCGGCTCTTGGCGGACGAAGGTGAGCGCGAAGCGTACGGCGGCGTACCCGATCGCGGCCAGCAGGAACGTCGTGCCGGGGCGGCTCCCGCGCCGGACCGCTAGCCAGACGAGCCCCAGCACGATGGCGACCCCGGCGATCTCGTACAGCGGGTAGGGGTGCGTCGGCACGCCGAGCAGCTCGGGCGGCAACAGCGCATCCTCGTCCCGGTAGACGACGCCCCAGGGGCCGCCGGTCGGGCCGCCCCAGGCATCACCGTTGATGAAGCAGCCGACGCGGCCGATCGCCTGGCCGATCAGCATCCCGGAACCGGCCGCGTCCAGGGCCGGCCCGACCGGTAGGCCGAGGGCCCGGGCCGCGACGACCCCGGCCAGGACCCCGCCGACGAATCCGCCGTAGACGGCAATCCCGCCCTGCCAGATCGCGAACGCTTCGAGCGGGTTGTCGGCGTAATGCGGCAGGTGGTCGAGGACGTGGAACAGCCGCGCGCCGACGACGCCGCCGGCGATTGCCCAGGCGATGCCGGTCACGAGCGGATCGAGCGGCAGCCCGAGCCGCGCCGCGCTCCGGAGGCCGATCCAGACGCCGACGACGAGCGCCAACGCGCTGAAGATGCCGTGCCAGCCCAACTGGAAGGGCCCAACCTGGGCGATGAGGGGGTCAATAGAGAGGTTGATCGGCACGACAGAAAGTGTACCGAGCCGCGGCCACCAGGCTGGCGATTTCCGGTCGTGCGCCGGCCCCGAGCGCGGCGCTCCACCCCCGTCGATGGCGCTCCTCGGCTATGCTCACCGGCGGAACTGCGGCCCGGGACCGTGCGCGACGGCCCGGGCGGCGAGGAGGTCGAGATGATCCGGCAGGTTGGGTTCATCGGGCTCGGGGTGATGGGGAGCGGCATGGCGAAGAACGCCGCCGAGGCCGGCTTCGAGCTGACCGTCCACGACGCCAACCCGGCCGCGGTGCGCGCGCTCGAAGAGCACGGCGCTCGCGCCACCGCCACGCCCCGCCGGGTGGCCGAAGCGTCGGAGGTCGTCGTCACGGTCCTGCCGGCGACGCCGCACGTCGAGCAGGTCTACCTCGGGCCGGACGGGATCGCCGAGGGCATCCGCCCCGACTCGATCACGATCGACTGCAGCACGATCTCGCCGGTCACCGTCCGCCGGGTCGCCGCGGCGCTCGCCGCGCGGGGCGCGCACCACCTCGACGCCGGCATGACCGCCTGCCACCAGCCCCCGCGCCGCCCGGAGCCGGTCGACGCGGGGGTGAGCAAGATCGTCGGCCAGGCCCAGGCCGGCACGATGAAGCTGGTGATCGGCGGCGAGCGCGCGGCCTTCGAGCGCGCCCACCCGGTGCTCGACGCGATGAGCCAGGAGCAGGTCTACTGCGGCCCGAGCGGCTCGGGCATGGTGGTCAAGCTCGGCAACAACATGCTCATCGCGTCGCTCCTGCCCCTCTACTTCGAGGTGTTCGTCTGGGCGAAGAAGAACGGGGTCGAGCCCGACATCTTGCTCGAGGCGTTCAAGGGCGGCGCCTCGAACAGCACGGTACTGCGGGGGGACGTCGAGCAGTGGGCGCTTCGGCGGCGCTTCGAGCCGGGCATCTTCCCGATCGACTACGTCCACAAGGACCTGACCGAGGGCGAGCACGCCGCGATGGCGACGAACACGCCGCTGCTGATGGTCGGCCTGGCGAAGCAGCTCTACGAGATCGCGCGGGCGAAGGGGCTCGGCGGCTACTACGAGCCGACCGTGCTCAAGGTGCTCGAAGAGCTGGCCGGCGGCGTGGAAGTCGCCCTGGAGGGCTACGGCTCGCGAGCCCGCTCGCCGGAGGCGTGACGCTGGCGGGCGGGTAGCGCCCCGGCTCGCCAGAGGATCTCACGGCGAGCCGGCCACATGGCTGGCTCCCGGCGTCAGCCCGACCCCTGGAGCAGCGGGGCCAGCAGGATTCTCAGGGCCAGCAGCAGCGGCAGGCTCAGGAAGGCGATGTGGACGTCCGGGACGGACCGCGGCGTGATCCACCGCACGACGACCCAGGCCGGGGCCGTGGCCTTCTCGAACAGGCCGGTGAAGAAGGTCCGCTTGCCGCCCGAGATGATCGCCAGGGCGATTCGCCCGAGCATCATCCAGAACAGGAAGGCGAGGAAGAAGTTCAGCGCCTCGGCGATGATCCAGGTCAACATCGGCGTGGGGCAGGCG
>JALYGH010000466.1 GCA_030777205.1 Chloroflexota bacterium | reverse complement strand
TTGCTCCGCCTCCTGGTATGGCACTCAGCGAATCCGTCAAGCAGCGCGCCCGCTCGCTCGGCTTCTCGCCGGTCGGCATCACGACCGCCGATCCTTTTCCGGAGGACGAGGCGCGCATGCTGGCCTGGCTGGCGGCGGGCCACCAGGCGGGGCTTGGTTGGATGACGCCGGAGCGCCAGCGCCGGGCCTGTCGCCCCGAGGAGCTGCTGCCCGGCACGCGCACGCTGATCGTCGTCGCCGCCGCCTACGCCGACGCGCAGCCCGCCTCAAGGCCGGCCGACGGCGCCCCACGCGGGCGGGTGGCCCGCTACGCTCGGGGCGTCGACTACCACGACGTCATGAAGGCCCGCCTGCGCGAGCTGGCGGCCTACCTGGAATCGCTGGCGGGCCCGGACGGCCCCCCAGTGCGCACGCGCATGTTCGTCGACGCCAGCCCGCTCGTCGAACGGGCGGCGGCCGTGCGCGCCGGGCTCGGCTTCATCGGCAAGAACACGAACCTGCTCACCGCCGACGCCGGCTCCTGGCTGCTGCTCGGCGCGATCCTGACCGACCTCGCGCTCGACGCCGATCGACCCGTCTTGCGGGACTGCGGGCAGTGTCGGCTCTGCCTGGACGCCTGCCCGACCGGCGCCCTGCCGGCGCCGTACGTGCTCGACGCCAACCGCTGCATCTCCTACCTGACGATCGAGCACCGCGGCCCGATTCCGGATGATCTCCGGCCGCTGATCGGCGACCACGTGTTCGGCTGCGACATCTGCCAGGAGGTGTGTCCCTGGAACCGACGCACGCGCGTCCTGCCCTGGCCGGAGTTCGCCGGCGAGCCGGACGCGGGGGCGCCGGCCCTGGCCGACCTGCTGGCCCTCGACGCGGACGGCTTCCGACGCCGCTACCGGTCGACACCGGTAGCCCGCACGAAGCGGCGCGGGCTCCTGCGGAACGCCGCGGTCGCGCTCGGGAACGTCGGCGGCCCGGCCGACGTTCCGGCCCTGGGCGCCGCGCTCGCCGACGACGAGCCCCTGGTGCGGGCGCACGCCGCCTGGGCGCTCGGCCGAATCGGCAGCGCCGAGGCTCGACGGCTGCTCGGCGAGGCGCTCGAGTCAGAGGGCGATGACGAGGTGCGGGCCGAGATTCGCGCCGCCCTGGACGCATCATCCGGACGTCCAGCCGGTCGAGCAACCGAGGACGGGTAGCGGCCTCCCTTCGCGCCGGCCGGGGGTCGCCGCCGGCTCGGTGACAGGGCATACGCGGTGAGCTTCAGACGGAACCCGGGCGGCGCGGCACGGGAGTGGGGCAGGGCCAGTCGTCGGAGGCCCCACCGTCACGGCTTGGTACTTCTCGGGTGCCGCTGTGGGCGTGAAGTACGTGGTGGACGGTGGCCACCGGCACGGCTTGCGTGACGAATCTCTCCCGATTACAGCCACTTGCGCGCTACAACTGTAAAGTCGCAACCGCTTCGAGGACTGTCCGTTTCCTGTGGTGCGAGCGGAGAACGACGGCTTCGCTGACCGCCGCCCTGCTGCCCAGGACCCGGCCCCTCGTGGTCGAGGACTCCGGCAGCGCCCCTATCACGACGAGCACGGGAGTATCAACAAGCATGTCTGCGATCTGGCGGCTCAGCGGCGCCCAACGATTTCGCACGAGGTTGTCCCGGGCGATGTTGCTCCTGGCGCTCGTCCTGTGCGCGGTCCGCGCGCCGTCGGCGTTCGCGTTCGACGAGCAGGTGATCATCGTCCAGCCGTCCGACCCATTGTCCTGGCGATTCGATCCGGCGGCGATCGTCGTACCGGCGGGCACGAGCGTGACCTGGGTGAACCAGGGCACCCTGCCGATGACGGTGACGTCCCCCGACGGGCTGTTCGACTCGGACGAGATCCCGCCGGGCAGCTCGTACACGACGACGTTCGACACCCCGGGCACGTTCCGCTACTTCTGCGTCCCCTACCCGCACATGAAGGGCATGGTCATCGTCACCCACTGAGTAGAGAGGGTAGAACCTCGGATCTCCACAACTACCCTCGACCTCACCGGACCGTGAACGACACCTCGCGGGTGACGCGCTGGTCGCCGATGACCACCGCCACCAGATAGCGCCAGGTACCCGGTACCGTCTCCTCGGGCACCGTCCACGTCCAGCCGCACACGCCCTCGTCGTCCGCGGTCATCGGCGCCAGCCCCTCGCGCGGCATCGTGCGCGGCCCGTAGAGGAAGACGGAGATCTCGCACCGGACGCCCGGGCGTGTTCGTATCGCGATCATCGCCTCGTCGCCGCGTCCCGCCGCGGCCGTCAGATCCACGACTTCGATCGTCAGCGGCACCGGTGTCGGCGTGACGTTCGGGTCGACCGGGGCGTTGGACAGCAGCTCCGTCGAGATCCAGCCGACCGCGCCCTGCGCGTCGCGCACGCTGCGCCAGGTCCGCCCGTCGACCTCGCGCGTCGGGCCGAGAGCCTCGACCTCGCGCCCTTCGGGAATCACCTTGACCCGTTGGCCGCTCGCGCCCGGCTCGCGGCGCAGGCTCGCCCCGGCGCCCTCGGTGTTGACGATCCAGTACACGTTCGATGGGGTCGGCGACGCCAGCGGCTCGGGCGTCGAGGTCGCGGCCGGAGTCGGCACGAGGACCGCCGCGGCGGGGACCGGCGACGAGGTCGGCGCTTGTGCCGACGCGGACGTGCTCATCGAGACCGCCTCCTTCGAGACGATCGGCGTCGGGGCCGCCGATGCCGACGCCCGCTCGGCCGGGCGCGAACCGGTGGCGAGGACGACGGCCAGCACGACCACCGCGGCCACCAGGAATGGGGTGAGGAGGAGGAATGCCTGGAGCGCCGGCGGCTGTTGGCGGAGCCGCCGCAGTACTTCATTCGCCTGGTCCTGCACGTTCGCCTCGGACGCCGGCCGCGCGGGCACGGCGGGGCACGGGTTCATGTCGAGTTCGAGATGGGGGCGGGAGGGGGCAGCACCCGCGCGGGTCCCAGAGCCATGGCCGGTGTTGGGTGATAGAAGAGCATCCGTAGGATACCCGCCCGCGTGCCGCTGTCAAGCGTCGAAAACCACGATTCGCGCACACGATGCGGCCCGGCGACGAGGCGGCCGACACGCAGGGCGACGCGGAACGACACCGCCCATTCTTTGACTCGTCGCGCCGGACTTTGGCGGCGCGGGGCCGG
>JALYGH010000465.1 GCA_030777205.1 Chloroflexota bacterium | reverse complement strand
GTTCGGCTCGTCGTCCCAGGCGAGCGTGACGAGCAGCTCCGGCGCCAGCGGCCCGCCGACGCCGATCCGGTCGAGCAGGAACGTGCCGTCGATCGTCGGGCGGCCGGTCCCGCCGCTGAACAGGACGTCGACCTCGGGGTACGAGAGCAGCGTGTCCGCGATGCGCGCGATCTCCAGGTCGGTGCCGCCCGGCGCGTAGACGAGGACCGCGCAGCCGTTCTGGGCGACGACGATCGGGCGCCCGTCTCCGGTCCGGTCCAAGCCGGCGGCGGACAGGCGGCCGGCGAGGTCGACGTGCCGGCGGACGCTCGCGTAGCCGTGGTCCGACGCGACCGCGACGACCGTCTCCTCACGGACGCCGGCCTCGTCGAGCGCGTCGAGGATGAGCGCGAGGTCCGCATCGCCAGCGCGGATCGCGCGCAGGCTCTCGGGGTGGCCGAAGCCGTATCGGTGCTGGCTCTTATCCGGATCGTTGAACCAGACCATCAGCAGGTCCGGTCGCAGCTCGGGCACGACCCAGTCGACGATCGCGCGGGTCAGCCAGCGGTTGCGGTCGCTGTCCGGGACACCCGCCTCCGGCAGCGGGCCGACTCGATCAGTCGCCTGGGCCAGCTCGTCAGCGGTCGAGAGCGTCGGGTGGAGCGTCAGGTGTCCCCGCTCCGCGCGGCGCGGGTCGAGCATCAGCGCCGAGCCGCGCGTGCCGCTGCTGACGAGCGCCGTGCTGCCACCCGCGTCGGCCACGATGTCGGCCAGCGTCGGGGCACCGAACACTCCGTAGGCGCCCATCAAGCGCGGCACCGTGTCGGCCTCGCCGAGCGAGAGCGGCGCCGCGTCCACGTCTGGTGCGAACAGCAGGTTGGCGGGGAGGCCGTGGATGGCCGGAAGTGTCCCGGTCGCCAGGGTCGCCGAATTGACCCGGGTGACGGTCGGCACGACGGCGTGGCCGCGCTCAAACCAGACGCCCTCGGCCACAAGCCGCGCCAGCGTCGGCGTCAGCTCGGGCCCGACGAGGTCGGGGCGCAGGCCGTCGAGGACGACCATCAGGGCGCGCGTTGCCCGGGCCACGCCTGCCTCCTACTCCGCCGCGGCCGGATTGCCGGCCAGGATCGGGCCGAGCGCGAGCGACAGAGCCGCCGCCCCGAGCAGGAACAGGCCACCGGCCACGAACGGGGCGCGCAAGTCGATGGCCGAAGCCAGGATGCCGCCGAGCAGCGGACCCGTCCCCATCGCGATGGCGTGGGCCGACGACGCCACGCCGAACGCCGTCGCCTGGCGATGGGACGGCGCATACAGGCTGACGAGCGCCGCCACGCAGCAGGCGACGGCGCCCTGAAACAACCCGACGCCGAACAGGATCAGCAAGGCGAGCATCGGGGAGGTCGCCGTCGCCACGAGCACGTTGAAGATGGCGGCACCGACGGCGGCGGCGGCGACCAGGCGCTGGAGCCCGATCCTCGCCGCGGCCCGGCTGACGCCGACCGAGGCGACCGCGCCGGCCAGGCCGAGCACGGCGAAGCCCAGGCCCGCCGTGAGCACGACGTCGTGGCCGGGCTCGATCTCGGCGAGAAAGAGCGGCAGGACCGGCCGCACCCCCATGTTGGCGATCGTGGCCACGAGCTGAATGCCGATCAGGATCGCCAGCGATCGCGACTTCATCACCTCCGCGATGCCGGCGCGGAAGGATGACGACTTGCGCGGGGCGCTCGTCTTCACCTCGCGTACGTAGAGCAGGGCAAGGATGCCGGCCAGACTGTTCACGCCGCCGGTCAGCATGAAAGTTGCGCGGAAGCCGAGCAGACTGCCGACAATGCCGCCGATCGTCGGTCCGAGCGTCTGGCCCAGGAAGACGGCCGACTGAATCAGGCCCATTGCATACGGCACGCGCTCACGCGGGACCGTCGACGCGACCAGGGCGCGGGACGCGCCGACGACGCCCGAGAACATGCCCTGGACCGCGCGCACGCCGACGAGCTGCCAGGGGGCGCCGACGAACGCCTGCGTGGCGTTGGCCGCGCCCATCGCGAACTGGGCCCGGACGAGCATCGCCTTCCGCCCGTGGCGGTCCGCGATCGAGCCCCAGATCGGGGCCATCACCGCCATCGCGACGCCGCCCATCGCGCTCGCAAGCCCGGCCCACACCGCCGCCGTGCCGGGGTCGCTCACGCCGAGGTCCTGCTGGATGAACAGCGGCAGGAAGGGCAGCGCCAGGTTCCCGCCGACCAGGCTGGCGAACGTGGCCAGCCAGATGACGTAGAGGTTGCGTCGCCAGCCTTCGTGCATCAGCCCGAGGGTACCACGGACCGTCCATCCGAGGGCGAGCCCGGCCGGCGCCGGCGACGTAAGAGCCTAACGCCGCTGGCGCGCATCCTCGGACCGGAAAGCGTCGAGCGCCCCCGCGAGCAGGTCGTCGCGCGCCGCGGAGCCGTCGAGCACGACAACCTGGGCGCTCCCACCGAGGCGCGTCACGAGCGAGCGGAACAGCTCCGCCCGCGCCACCGGGTCGCGTCCCGCCATGGCGTCCCAGGGACAGCCGCCCGCGGCCTCGTCCAGGGCCGGCGAGATGCCCAGCCAGTACGCCGTCGTCGTCACCGCCTCGGGGGTGAACTCTTCGCCGACGTACTGCTCCAGGTCGTCGACGCCGAATGGGAAGGGCAGCGCCGGTACGCCCGCTGCCTCAGTCGCCGCCGAGGCGGGCACGGTGCACGGGGCCGGCCCGACGGTGGCCACGGCGGTCACCACGTCCGGATAGAGCAGGGCCAAGTTGATCGCCGTGTGCGCCCCGCGCCCTTCGCCGACCACGTAGACGGGGGACGGGGATGCTTGATCTGTCTCTTCGATCTGGTCTCTCAGGAGGTCGAGCAGCAGGGGCATTGTCTGGACGGCGTCGCCGGCGACCTGCCCCGAATCCGCCCAGTCGCCGTACGCGATGGTCGGCGCGATGATGCTCCACCCGGCCTCCCGTGCCGCGCCGACGAGCGGGCCGGCAAACTCGGGCCCGGTCTGGCCGTAGCCGGATAGCGCAAGCACGATCGGCACGACCTCGCCTGGTGCGACGTCGGGCGGCACGAAGCGCAGCACGCCCGCTTCCTCCATCGCCTCGGCCGGCGTCGCCTGTCGCTCGGCCTGGACGCCGCCGACCAGCCCCGCGTAGAGCCCGGCCGAGGCGACGACCAGGGCGAGCGCCGTCCCGACGACGACCCGGCGCTGCGGACGGGACAGGGCCAGGTCCGGCAGGCTCGGGCGCCAGGCAACGCCGCGCTCCAGGCGCCGCCAGGCCAGGATCACCGCGAGCGTCAGCCCGACAGTCACGACCTGGAGGATCGTGTTGGCGGTGCGCGAGCGGTCGTAGAGCTGATCGAATGGCTCGACGTTGTAGACGAGGACGATCACCAGCAGGTGGACGCCGTAGGCCCGTAGCGCGTTCGTGCCCAGCAGCACGAGCAGCCAGCCGAGGGCCCGTCGAATCGGGGCCCAGAACTGCGTCACGAGGGAATAGGCGAAGCCGGCGACGATGGCGAAGGCGACCAGACGGCCCGGCGCCAGGCTCGGCTTGTCGAACAGGACGACGTACAGCTCGCCGGCCAGCCTGCCAACCAGCGGCCACCCCGCCAGGCGCCCGGTGTCGTACCCGCGCTGGATCAGCACGAGGGACAGCAGGCCGACTGCGAACATGATCAGCCAGGCGCCGGGTGGAATGCGCCGCAGGACACCGGCGACCCGCCCGCGGTAGTAGCCGATCAGGATGCCGTTCATGAACAGCACCTGCCAGGCGGCGACGGGGAAGTAATTGACGTTCGTGGCGACCCAGGGGATCGTGGCCTGGGACGGGAAGAATTGGTAGGTCAGCCAGAGCAGCCAGGAAGCCGCGAGGACGAGCCACCAGCGGCCGACGGCCAGCAGGAGCAGGACGATCGGCGAGAACGCGAACAGGATGACGTAAAGCCAGAGGATGTCGGTGCCGTGGTAGGTGTAATGGAGGGTCAGGGTGCCCACCACGAGCTCGACCGGATCGGTAAGCCCCAGCCCGTAGGCGCGGTCCAGCCACAGCCGCAGATCCGTGAACTCGAACAGCGCGACGAAAAGCAGCGTCAGCCCGACCGTCGCCCCATACAGGATCGTCGCCCGGTGGAGGACCGCTTCGGCCGCGACGAGCCAGCCGTCGCGCAGGGCCCGCCGGCCGTACACCATGCCGACGAGCAGGCCGGCCACGAAGACGAACGCCTCGGCGGCGGACGCGACGAAGCGATTGGCCCCGGTAAACGGCGTGATCCACGAGATCCCGGCCACGTGGTCGCAGATCATCGCGAACACGGCATAGCCGCGGAGGAGATCGAGGCGGAGGTCGCGTCGAGCGGGGTCGTCGTAGCGCCAGCGGTCGAGCGCGGCGCGGACTCCCGACCTCTCCCTGGTGACCGTTACCAACCGGCGCTCCTGCCTGCCGACCGACGGATGCCGGCCCGAACGAAGTATACGCCCCGGCGGCGACGGGTGGCCGGGCCGGCGACTGTGCGACCGTTGACCGGCCGAGGCACCGTCCACCATGATGGGACCGTGAGTGTCCCCCCACGCAGCCGAAACTCCGACGTCGCCCGCCTCCTCGAAGAGATTGGGGAGCTGCTGGAGATCAAGGGCGAGCAGCCGTTCCGCGTTAACGCGTACCGCAACGCCGCGCGTCGGATCGAAAGCCTCCGCGAGCCGATCGAGGTCGTCCAGGCCGAGGGGCGGCTGCGCTCGATCAGCGGCATCGGTCCGGCTCTCGAACAGAAGATCGGCGAGTTCCTGACGACCGGTCGCCTCGAGTACGTCGAGCGCCTCCGCGCCGAGTTCCCCCCGGGGCTCGTCGAGCTGCTCCAGGTGCCGGGCCTCGGCCCGCGCAAGGCCCGCCTGGTGTACGACCAGCTCGGCGTCGGCAGCCTGGTGGAGCTCGAGGCCGCCGCCCGCGCGAACAAGCTGCGCGACATCCCGGGTCTCGGGGAGAAGACCGAGGAGCGCCTGCTCAAGGAGATCGAGCGGCTGAAGGTGCGCAGTCGCCGCTTCCAGCTCGGGACGGCCCTGGCGGTCGCGGACGAGCTGGTCCGGGCGCTCGAGGACTGCCCGGCCATCGAGCGGGCGGCGGTCGTCGGCAGCGCGCGGCGGATGGCCGACACGATTGGCAACCTTGACCTGCTCGTCGCGACGCGCGAGGACGAGGTATGCGAACGGTTCGTCCACAACCTCGGGCAAGTGCGGGAGATCGTCGCCGACGAGTCGGGCGCGATCCGCGTCCTAATCCGCGACGAGATCCAGGTCACCGTCCACCGGGCGCCGCCGGAGCAGTGGGGGGCCGCGCTGCTGTTCCACACCGGATCGGTCGGGCACGTGCGCCGGCTCCAGGCGCGGGCCCAGGAGCGGGGCTGGCAGCTCGGCCCGCGCGGGCTGGACACCGGCCCGCACGGCCCGCCGACCGATGGTGCGACCGAGGATGAGGTCTACGCGCTGTTCGGGCTGGAGCCGGTCCCGCCGGAGCTGCGCGAGGATACCGGCGAGGTGGAGCTGGCGGCCGAACGGCGCCTGCCGCGCCTGCTCGAGCTCGCCGACATCCGCGGCGACCTCCACGTCCACAGCAACTGGTCGGACGGTGGTAGCAGCATCGAGGAGATGGTGCGCGCGGCGATGGCCCTTGGCCGCGAGTACGTCGCGTTGACCGACCACAGCAAGTCCCTCGGCGTGGCGCGCGGGCTCACCGAGGAGCGTGTCGCGCAGCAGCGCCGGGTGCTCGACGAACTGAACCGATCGGTCGCACCGTTCCGAGTGTTCCACGGGACCGAGATGGACATCAAGCGCAACGGGGCGCTCGACTACGAGGACCAGACGCTGGCCTTCCTCGAGTACGTGTCGGCCTCGATCCACAGCGCGATGAACCAGGCGCGCGACATGATGACGGCGCGGATCGCGCGGGCGGTCTCGAACCCCTGGGTCACCACGCTGAACCACCCCCACGGGCGGCTGGTCGGCTCGCGCCCCCCGTACGAGGTCGACATGCCCGCCGTGATCGCGGCGTGCGCGGAGCACGGCGTGGCGATGGAGATCAACGCCCAGCCGGAGCGGATGGACCTGGACGGCGCATCGGCGAGGATGGCTCGCGAGGCCGGGGTGAAGCTGGTGATCAACTCCGATGCCCACGCGACCCGCCAACTCGACCTGCTGCGCTACGGCGTGGCGACCGCCCGCCGGGCCTGGTGCGGACCGGACGACGTCCTGAACTGCCTGTCGCGCGATCGATTCGCCGACTACCTCGCCGCGCGCCGCCGTCGCGCCGAGGCTCTCCGCGGCTGACTGCTCCCGCCAGGATTCGGCCCGCTTCCGTCGCCTCATCGTCAGTCGGAGTGGCTCGGCTCCGCCCCATTTGCCTCCGTCCGATTAGCTGCGCCGTCGCGTGCTGCCGCATGCTCACGCCTCACTGACAAGCGGGGAGTTGCCGCCGAGGAGCTGTCCCGGGTCCGTGCCGGGCTCTGGGGCGGCGCGAGCCGTTCTACCCGGCCGGCCCATGGTCTTTCGACGCAGCGGGACCCGGGAGTGTCGGCGATGGTGTTGACAGGCCGTGATCCGCGATGTATCCTAATGC
>JALYGH010000464.1 GCA_030777205.1 Chloroflexota bacterium | reverse complement strand
CGATGCCGCGCGCGATCCAGTCCCACTGCCCGCCCCCATCGTCGCCGAGGACCTTGACGTTGTAGAGGGTGCAGTTCGGGCACGTGCCGGCCACGCCCAGGGAGTTGTTGGTGGCCGCGGCCGCGCTCCCGGCGACGTGGGTCCCGTGGCCGTACCGATCGTCGACCGTCCCGCTGCTGGTGAAGTTGACGTTCCTGGCGAGCTTGGCCTTCAGGTCCTCGTGGCTCTGGTCGATCCCGGTGTCGAGGACGGCGATCGCAACCGTGGAGCTCCCGCTGGTCGCGTGCCAAGCCTCGAACGCGTCGATGTCGGCGTCGGCCTTGCCGCCGGTCTGGCCGGTGTTGTTGTACTGCCACTGCTTGCCGACGCTCAGGTCATTCGTCCCGTGCCCGAGCGCGTAGTAGAGGCCGTTCAGCTCGGCAAAGCGCACGTTCGGGTTCTGCCGGTAGGCGGCGACCCGCGCCTTCTCCTGACCGGCGGGTACCAGGACCACCTGGACGTCGATCCCGGGAAGCGTCTCGCGCACCTGGCCGCCGTTCCGCCGATGGGCCTCGGCGATCTCCAGCCCGCGCGCGCCGGGCTGGAACTTGACGAGTATCTCGCCGGCGGCGAAGACCGGTGGGTCCTGGCCGGGCCTGCCGAGTTCCGGTCGGGTCTGGGCCCACGCCGAACCGGACGGGCCGAGTACCAGCGCGAGCGCCACCAACAGCGCCATCGCCGAGGCCGAAACGCACTTCATCCCCGTCACGCCCCCTCCTCCATCGAACGCCCGTGGGCTCGCCCCCGGCGCGCGGGCTGCTGCGACCCGCCGTCTCGACGCTGCGGCGGGCGGAGTATAGATGTTTGACATTTCCGGACGGAAGCCCGGCGGTTGCGGCGATGTGGACAGCGCGCTCGTGTAGGCGAACTCGGTGTTCGCTGATCACCTGCGCGCAACGGCGAAGGCGGACACGCCTATCCCGGATTATTCACCGGGCAAGTACTCGACGGTTGCCAAGTCGACCTCGACATCCTCGAAGTGGGACACCCCGTCCGGACCCGCGTACAGGCGTGCGTACCTCATCGACACCCCCACCTGGCGGGAAGCGTGCAACACGACCTGCGAGGAGGCAGATCCCCTCGCGCGGTCGCTACCCTGGCAGATCACGTGCGCCGTGTCCAGCTGTACCCGACCGCCTCGGCCGTGTGCGGGACAGTTGGCCATCACGTCCGCGATGAGCTATGCCGGTCCGAGCAGCCTATGCCGCTCACGAGGAGGCCCACCGCCTCGTCGAAGTCCGGTCGTAGAAGGAGCACGCCGTGGCAGCCGTAGCCGTCCCACGTGGCCCCAAGGGCCATCTCATCAGCGGTCACCTGCGGGAGTTGAGTCGCGAGCCGCTCAACTTTCTCCAGATGTGCGCCCGCGAGTACGGGGACTTCGTGCCGTTGAAGTTCGGGACGAAGCGGGCCGTCTTCCTGAACCGGCCGGAGTTCATCGAGTATGTGCTGGTGACCAATCACCGCAACTTCATCAAGGGCCCGGTCGTGCGGGGCCTCCGTCGGCTCCTGGGCAACGGCTTGGTCACCAGCGACGGCGAGTTCTGGCTCCGCCAGCGCCGACTGACCCAGCCGGCCTTCCACCGCGAGCGGGTCGTCGCCGCGGGCGACGCGCTGGTACGGCGCACCGAGCGGATGGTCGCCACCTGGCCCGATGGGGAAGTCCGCGAGCTGTACCGAGAACTCGCGCGCCTCACGCTCGCCAACGTGGCCGAAGTCCTGTTCGGCGCCGATGTGGGGGGTGAGGCCGATGCGGTGGCCGCCGCGCTCACGACCCTGGCGGGGGAGCAGTCGACTGCCCAAGTGAGCAGCTTGCTCTCCCTACTCCCGGGGTGGATCCCAACGCCCGGCAACTTGCGGGTCCGGAGGGCTGTTCGGCGCTTGGACGGGATCATCGGCGGCATCATCAGCCGGCGGGCGGCCAGCAAGGAACGGAGGGACGACCTGCTGGCCATCCTGCTGCGGGCCAGGGAAGAGGACCCGGTCGTCATGACCGACCGGCAATTGCGCGACGAGGCGCTGACGTTCCTGCTAGCGGGCCACGACACCACCGCGCTCGCGCTCTCGTGGACCTGGTACCTGCTCGCGCAGCATCCGGAGGCGGAGGCGAACCTGCTGGCCGAGGTGCGGGCGACGGTCGGGGGACGCTCGCCCGCCGTGGCCGACCTGCCGCGGCTCAAGTACGCCGACGGGGTCGTGTCGGAAGCATTGCGGCTCTACCCACCCTCATGGGCGCTCGCTCGCGTGGCGATCCGGGACTGCGAGCTCGGTGGACACCCGATCCCGGCCGGCACGATCGTCCTGATGAGTCAGTGGGTAATGCACCGTGACCCCCGCTACTTCGACCGCCCTGAAGCATTCGATCCGGACCGCTGGGCGGGCGAGCTGAGCGGGCGGCTGCCCAAGTGTGCCTACTTCCCCTTCGGGGCTGGGCCGCGGCTGTGCATCGGCAACCTGTTCGCCCAGATGGAGGCAAACCTGTTGCTGGCGACGATCGCGCAGCGATTCCACGTCGTCCCGGTGCCGTCGCATCCGGTTACGCCCCGGCCGGACATCGTGTTGCGCCCCGAACGCGGGGTGCAGGTGGTACTGCGCCGACGGTAGCGGACGCCCACAGGAGCTACACCAGCGGAGCTACAGTAGTTGGCTCGGTGCACCTCGTGTGGCCGCGATAACTCCGGCAAGCACGAACCAGCGGCAGTCTTCAAGCGCCAGCGCGATTCACTCATGTCCCCCGCCTGCTCCGGCCCAGCTCGTGTAGGAGGTGATGCGCCAGCCGCTCGAGGACGGGGTGGTGTCGCTGGGGCGGGCGCGCGGGACGACCCACTTCCCGGCCAAGTTCATGCTGGTCGGGGCGATGAACCCGTGCCCCTGCGGCCGGTATTGACGGCACCAGACAAGAGTAGCCCCTCCAATCGCCTTCCACGTCCCGTTGTAATTGCGGTGGGGGTCCGCTCGCTGAGTTGCTATCGCACGTTCGCCCTCAGGGTGCCGCTGTGCTCGGCGATGCAGCGCCATGTGGGCGTGACCACGCGACCAAGCCAGCGGCGACCAGCAGCCAGGCGAGCGAACCAACCCCGACCATCTCGTACCCGCCCAATGTCAGCAGGAGCCCGCCCAGTGACCCGCCTAGCGCCATCCCGAGGCAGAGTGCCGCGCTATTGAGCGTCAGCGTCGTCGCCCGCCCGGCCGGCGATTGTGAGGTCAAGAGAAGCGACGTGAGGAGTTGCGCCGTGCCCAGCACCACTCCCACGCTCACCAGCAGCCCGGCGCTGAGCAGGCCGGGCAGCGGCAACGCCACCGCCGCGCAAAGCACCAGGCCATTGGCGAGGCGACAGGCTACCAGGAGCGGCCTGGGGCGGGCGCCGAGGCGGCCGCCCGCCAGGACGAGGCCCAGTGTCGCCAGCACGCCGAGGCCCAGGTGGACCCAGCCCACCGCTTGGATGTCGAATCCGTGGCGATCCATGAGGAACGCCGAGAGGTAGGTCGCGGTGGCCCACATGCCGATGTCCCCGGCGAGCGACGAACCGACCAGGGCCAAGGTCCTTGGGTCTCGTCGTAGCGGGGCGTAGGCTGCCAGGAGATTCTCGAGGCGCAACGCTCGGGGACGCTGTGCCTCGACATCGTCGACCATCATCCAGGTCGCCACGGCCGCTACCAGCCCCAGTCCGGCCAACTTCAGGAACGACGCACGCCAATGCGAGAGCGCGGCGACGGTTGTCAGCAACGGGACGCCGAGGACGGCGGAGACGGATAGGCCGGTCGTCACCCAGCTCATGCTCCGGCGCCGAACCTCTTCGTCTTCGAAGCGCGCGGCCACCACGGCCTGGGCCGTCGGCAAGACCGCGGCTCGGCCGAGCGCGCCGACGGCCGTGACGACCAGCAGGACCAGGACGCCCGGTGCGAACGCCGTAGCCGCGGCGCTCACGGCCACGGCAGACAGGCCCATCACCATCATCAAGCGATAGCCATACTGGTCCGCCAAGGGCCCGGCCACCAGGGCGAGCACGGCGGCGACCAGCAGCATGAAGGCCGGCACCTGACCGAGCAGGGCCACGGTCGTGCCGAGGTCGGCGGCGACGAGTGGCAGGAAGACCGGGAGTGCCCGCGCGCCAAGGATGTTGACGGACGTGCCGAGGGTCAGGGTCGGCACCAACCACGGAGAAGGCGTGGACACGGTGGCCACGTGGCGTGCAGCAAGGGTCATCGTCGCTCACCTCGGGGTGCGCCGCGCGAGCGTCGCCGGGGCCGAGGCCGCGGCGGCCTGACGGGCGCGTCTTCGGCCGTTCGCTGACGGGACGGCTCCAATGTACGGCCGGACAGACGCGCGGGCATTGGTGGGAAGGCCGATCCGAGGTACCTATCTTGCCCGCCGGCAGAGTCCCATCCGTTGGTAGGTACCTATGTCGACCGTCGCGAAGCTCCGCGCGAAACTACCGGGTGGTCACCCTGGCCCCGACCCGGGGATCACCGAGGAGTCCGTGCTCGACCGCCCAGGCGGCAACCTGCGCGCGAAGAGAACCCCAGTCTGTCGAGGATGTTCGCGACGTGCGCGTCGGCGGTGCGCTCAGAGACGGCCAGCTGGTCGGCGATCTGCCGATTGGTCAGCCCCCGCGCGATCAGTGCCGCGACCTCTCGCTGTCGGCCGGTCAGCGGGTCGGGCTGCTCGCCGTCCACCTGGGGGCCAGACGCGACCGCATCCGTCGGGGCGGGCGGCTCGATCTCCTGGGCGTAGGCAATGGCCTGCGCCGGCGACATCGCCCGCCCTGCCGCCCATGCCGCCCATGCCGCCGAAGTGCGCTCCCCCAACTGCGCGCGGACGGCGGCCGCGCTGCGCCGGAGATCGGCATTCTCGTCCGGCGTCGCAACGCTGCCGCTCGCGGTACGGACCGCCTCGGCGCTCCCGAAGAGCCGGGCCGCCCGCTCGACGCGACCCAACGCGGCCTCCAATTCGGCACACCCCTCGATCGCCCGTGGCATGTTCCACATGTCGCCACTTCGCGCAACGATGGCGAGGCACTCGCGGATGCGCGAGCATGCCTCCCCAAAGTCGCCCTGCTCGCGGGCGACGCGCGCGAGGACGACCAAGGTGAAGGCCGCGCCCTGCGCGTCGCCGAGCAGGCGCTTCGTCGAGAGGCTCTCGTCCAGCAGCGCCCGGGCCGCTGCTAGGTCGCCCTGCTTCATCCTCACGAATCCGAGGTCGGACTGCGCGGCCGCGGCGAGCAGCTCATCGCCGACGGCCCGGCCCAGGGCGAAGGCGGCTTCCAGCGACTCGCGGGCGGTCGCGAAGTCCCCCATGTGGAGGTCCACGGCGCCCAGCCCCCTCAGCGCGTTGGCGCGGGCGTGCTCATGCCCGGCCTCAGTGGCGATGGCCACGGCCTCCGCGAGCCTGGCACGCCCCAGGTCGTACTCGCCCCGGTTGACGTGCGTCGCCCCGAGCTCGTAGAGCGCCCGGACGGTGCCCCACGCGTCCCCGAGCTCGCGGTACAGGGCCACGGCCGCCTCGCCCGCCTCGCGTGCGCGGGCATCGTCGCCAAGGCGCCTGACGAGCTTTGCGAGTTCGCTCAACGCCTTCGCCCGCTCGGGAGCCGATGCGCGCGGCACGCGCGCCAGCCCCCGCTCGAGCCACTGACATCCTTCGGTCAGGTGGCCCCGCATGCGCCAGAACTCGCCGAGCGCCCCCGCGAGGCGCAGCCCGACATCCGCGGCATCCGGTTCCTCCGCGTCCCACGCGAGGACCGCCCTCAGGTTGTCATGCTCGCGCTCGAGCCGGGCGAGCCACGCTCGGTGTCCGACGCCCCCGAGGTAAGCGTCGGCCTCTTCTGCGAAGCCGAGGTAGTACTCGGCGTGCCGACGCCGTGCGTCGGCCGCCTCACCGCTCGCCTCCAGTTGCTCAAGCGCGAATTCTCGCACGGTCTCGAGCATCCCGAAGCGTGGCTCGTCGTCCGAGCCGTCGACATGTCGCACCAAACTCTTGGCGACCAGGGATGCCACCCCGTCGAGAATGTCGTCGTCACCCGCGCCCCGCACGGCCTCGGCCGCTCCGAGCGTGAAGCCGCCGACGAAGACCGCGAGCCGCCTGAACAGGTGCTGCTCGCTCGCCTCGAGCAGGTCGTAGCTCCAGCCGATGGTGTTGCGGAGCGCCTGCTGGCGGGCGGGCAGATCGCGCGGCCCGTCCGCCAGCAGCGTCAGTCGCCGCTCGAGCCGGCTGAGCATGGCCATCGGTGAGAGCAGCCGACAGCGGGCGGCGGCCAGTTCGATGGCGAGCGGGAGCCCGTCGAGGCGGCGGCAGATCTCGGCCACGGCCGTCAGGCTCTCGCCCGTGAGGCGGAAGTCGGGTCTGACCGCGGTCGCCCGCTCCACGAACAGGGCTATTGCTGGATATTGCGCGATCATCTCGGGAGACGGAGGGGTATCCACGGCAGGGAGCGCGAGCGGCGGCACGGGGAGCTCGTACTCGGCGCGCACTCCCAGCGGTGCCCGACTGGTCACGAGCAGCTTCAGGCGTGGGACGGCCGCAAGCAGCTCGGACACGAGCGACGCGGCCGGCAGGATCTGCTCGAAGTTGTCCAGGACCAGCAGGAGCCGCCTGTCGCGGAGGTATTCCTTGAGCGTCTCGGGCAGCGGCCGCCCGGCCACCTCGCGGATATCGAGCGCCTGGGCGATGGCCGAGGCGACTAAACTTGGGTCGCTGATCGGGGCGAGGTCGACGAAGAAGGCCCCGTCCTGGAACCGCTCGAGGAGGTCGGAGGCCACCCGGAGGACGAGCCGAGTCTTGCCCGTTCCCCCCGGCCCGGTCAGCGTGACCAAGCCCACGTCGTCGCGCAGCAGGAGCTGCTCGGCCTGGGCAAGCTCCCGCTCGCGGCCGAGCAGGGCGCTGCGCTCGACGGGTAGGTTGTGCGGGCG
>JALYGH010000463.1 GCA_030777205.1 Chloroflexota bacterium | reverse complement strand
GTCCACCCCCGAGTCGATCGCGCTGAACGCGTCACCGATGCTGTCGAAGGCGCTCAAGTCGAGCGCCGATAGACTGTTCATGTCGAGCCCGCCCAGGTCGAGTCCGCCGACCTCGGCTCCGCCAGTGCTCGCCACATCGAGCCCGGCGCCCGTCGAGCCGCCGACGCTGCCGGCATCGCCCGCGGCGAAATCCGACGCGGCAGGCATGCCCTCGGCCATGAGCTGGAGCTCGGGATACACGCTCGGCATCATCAGCAGCGCCGCTCCGGCCAGTCCGGCGAACGCCATCGCCCTGGCCGGCTCGCCGCGGACCCACCCGCCAAACTCGCGGTTCGCCAGCTCGATCCGCGACTCCAGATCCGACCGGGCCGCCTCACCCTCCGGCGTCAGCTCGTAGCGCGTCGACTTGAAGATGCCCAGCGTCCGTCGCTCCTCGCGGCGGTACAGGCCACGCTCGACGAGCGACGGCAGGATCTCCTGGTCGCGGTACTTCGCGAGCGTCTTGTATCGGCGGGTTGCCGCGCGCGCGAGCTCCGCGACCGGCACGCCGATCGTCCCGTCCTTGAACGTTCGCTGGCGTTGCTGCCGGTACAGCTCCACGATGCTCTGGAGCGCCGCACCGGACGCCGCGGACGAGGCCGTCCCTTCGACGAGCACGGCCGTCGTCTTGCGGCGCCCCCGCATCCCCGGCTCTTCAACGTTGACGATCTTGAACACGTTGCGCGTGACGAGCTCGAGGACCCCGAGCTTGAACGCCTCGGCACCCACGGCTTTCGGACCGTTGAGGAGCACGAACGATTCGGGTGCGCTGAGCTGCCACGCAGTCTGTGTCGGAGCGGTCGCCATGCTTTTCATCCCCGGCGCGGAAGGCTTTTCGCCGGGGTTTCTGCACGAAGCTTGCCGACCCGCGCATCTGAGAGGGAAATGCGGCCCTGTGCGTTCGTCTCAGGAATGATCGCGCCGGGACGCTACCCACCTGCGCGCTCGCGGGCATAGCGGTCCAGCCGCTTCAACTCGTCGGCGAACAGCCGTCGCGAGAAGAAGGGCGCGAACAGCCGCTCGAAGAAGCCGCCGATCCCGCGCGCACCCTGCCAGCGCGTCTCGATCCGCACCCGGGACTGCTCGCCTTCGGGCAGCACCGTGAACGTCGTCACCAGGCTCGAGTCCAGGTCCGACTCGGTCAGGACACGGCCCGGCCGCGGCTCGGCGACCCGCAGGTGGTAGCGTCGCGTCCGCCCGCCGGCCGTGATCGCCACCCGGAAGACGGTGCCGGCACCAATGCCGCCCTCCTCGATCTGGAGCGGCGAGAAGGCGGGCGGCAGGATGCGCGGATGGTGCTCGCGATAGTCGCGCAGGTACTCGTACACTCGCTCGGCCGGCGCGTTAATCATGCGCTCCGCCGACGCCTGGACCTCGGCCATGGACGAACCTCCGGCATGCTGGACGGCCCGGACCGATGCATGGCCGGGCTGCCGCGCACGACGCCCGGCCGGCGGTTTCGCCGGGCCGTCGTCATCTCCGGAGAGTGTGCCGCGCCGGCTTACCCGGCCGCCCGCGATACCGGCCCGGGGCGACTCCCTACCGGCCGCCGGCCACGTGACCGCCTGCCCGCCGCTCCGACAGGAATGCCACGAGCGCCTCCAGCTCGTCCGGCGCCAGCGTCTGGCCGTAGGCCGGCATGTTGTGCCCGCCGTACAGGATGCGCCAGACGAGCTGCTCGCGCGTCAGGCGGTCGCCGACCGCCGTCAGGTCCGGTCCGCGCTGCCCGCCCTGGCCGCCGATCGCGTGGCAGGCCAGGCAGGCCTCCTCCTCGAACAATTGGGCGCCGCGAGCGGCCGGGCCCTGGAGGCCGGTCGTCACCGACGCCGGCACGTGCGCGTGCAGCTCGGGCGCCCAGGGCGAGCGATAGCCCTGCCAGATCAGCGCCCCGAGCGACAGCGTCGAGAAGCCGACGATCGCCACCGCCCAGGGGCGCCGCTTGTGGCTGCGCTCGCCGGCCGGCGCGATGAACGGCACCGCGACGAGGAGCAGGCCGATCAGCAGCGGCAGGCCGATGATGACCATCGACTCGAGCGCCGGCGGCGCGTAGCTTAAGAGCGCGAACAGCCAGAGGAAGTACCAGTCCGGCTTCGGGTGGGCTTCGAGGTTGGTCGGGTCGGCTTGCGGGCCGAGCTCCGGTGCGCCGAGCACGACCGCCAGCAAGAGCACGATCGCGCCGGCGACGAGCGCGAAGACGATGTCCTGCCAGGCGAAGTCCGGCCAGAAGGGGATGCCCTCGCGGTGGACCAGCTCGCGGTACTCCTGGCGATAGGTCGCCGGATTCACCTTCCGCCCCGGCTTCGGCACCTCGGACACGCCGTGGCGGATCACCAGGTACAGGTGGAGCGCGACGAGGACGAACATCGCGGCCGGGATCAAGAATACGTGGGTGGCATAGAACCGCGTCAGCGTCGCCTGCCCGACCGTCTGGCCGGCGATGATGACGTCGACGAGGAAGTCGCCGGCAAACGGGACCCGCGAGGCCATCGACGCCATCAGCGACACGGCCCAGTACGCGTCCTGGTTCCAGCGCAGGAGCTGGCCGGTGAACGCCATCGCCAGTGTCAGCCCGAGCAGCACCACGCCGCTCAGCCAGTTCACCTCGCGCGGATACTTGAAGGCGCCGATCAGGAACACGTGCGCCATGTGCGCGAAGGCGAGCAGGACCATCGCCGACGAGCCCCAGTAGTGGAGCCCGCGCAGTACGTTGCCGAAGACGGCCCGATTGGTGATGAAGTCCAGGCTCTCGTAGGCGGCGTTCGGGGCCGGGACGTAGGTGAACGCCAGCGCGATGCCGGTCACGACCTGGATGACGAACGCGATCAGGGTCGCACTGCCGAGGATGTACCACCAGTTCACCCGGGGCACCGGGTGGACGACGATCGGCCAGATCACGTCCGTCCAGCCGATCCGGTCGTCGAACCAGGCCCAGGCGCGCCTGAGGTGCTTCATGCCGCCCCTCACACCTCGCCGATCGGCACCGGTCCGGTCAGCACCTGCACGACGCCATCCACGACCCGCACGTCGTAGCGGACGAGCGGGCGCGGCGGCGGGCCACCGGCCACCCGCCCATCGGCATAGAAGACCCCGCCGTGGCAGGGGCAGAGGAACAGCCGAGCCTCCGCGCGCCAGTTCACCGAACAGGCCAGGTGGGTGCAATTGACCGCGAAGGCGACGAAATCGCGCGGTCCCTCGCGCCTCAGCCAGATCGACGTGCGGGCGGTCTGGCCCGCCCACGGCAGCGGCGACGGGTCCTCGATCGCGACCTGGACCGTCTGGCCGATCGCGAACTGGTCGAGGAGGCCGACGTTGACCCAGGTCCGGGGCGCGCGGTGGAGCAGCGGCGTGAGCAGGTAGGCCACGATCGGCACGCCCAGCACGAGCGCGATCAGGCCGCTCAGGAGTAGGCTCAACCGGCTGAGGAAGGCGCGCCGGCTCAACACGTCGGCCGACCCGGCCCGGTGTTCAGCCATGCCGCATCTCCCCGATCCAGGCCGCCAGCGCCCAGCCCATCGTCGCAATCCCGACGATGCTGAACACGAGGCTTGTCAGCAGGCCGAACGCCAGCAGGCCGATGCCGGCCGCCAGCGCGATCGGCGCCAGCGACTCGTGCGGCAGCTCGTGCTCGCCCGGGTGGCCGTGCTCCGCGTGCGCGGCGCTCGTTCCTGCGCGGTCGTCCGCCACTGGCATCGCTCCTCTCCCGCTCACTCGAGCCGCGCCAGGAGGTAGACCGCCGTGAACACGACGACCCACACCCCGTCCACGAAGTGCCAGTACCACGCCACCGACTGGACCGCGCCGGCGTGGCGGCCGTTCTGAAACTCGCCGCCGAACGCCAGCAGCGCCACGACTGTGAGCGCCACCAGGCCGATGACCACGTGCAGCCCGTGGAACCCGGTCAGCGTGAAGAACGCCGAGCTGAACAGGTTGGTGCTCAGCGTGATGCCCTCGCCGTACAGGGTGGCGTACTCCCAAACTTGCCCGACGATGAAGATGGCGCCGAGCACGATCGTCGCCAGCAGCCAGGTCCGGAAGCCGGCGAGGTCGTCGTGGTGCAGCCGCCGCTCGGCCATGACGATCGTCGCGCTGCTGGCGAAGAGCGCCACGCTGAACAGCGCCGTCTGGAGGAGGTCGAGGTCGTGCGCGCCGAAGCCGCCGGCGTCGCGCGAGCGGTAGAACATGAACCCGGTCAGCAGGCCGCCGAAGAAGAAGCTCTCGGACGCGATGAAGAGGTACATGCCGAGCAGCGTGGCCGGCGTCCGGCCGATGAACCCCGCGCTCTCGGTCGCCGTCCGCAGCGCCCCTTCGCCGGGCCGCTTCTCTTCCTCGCGCTCCTCAGATACGGCATGCTTCAGGTCCCAGAGCGGCCGGGCGCTCCGCACCGGCGGCAGGCTCGTGAAGTTCTGGGGCGGGGGTGGCGAGGCGGTCGCCCATTCGAGCGTCCAGGCGTCCCAGGGGTTGTCCCCGGCCGCCCGGCCGCGGCGCAGGCTGGACAGGATGTTCAACACCAGTAAGAGGATGCTCGCGGCCTGGACGAATGCGCCGATCGAGATCAGCACGTTGACCGGGCCCCATCCCGGCAGGTCCGGGTAGGTGTAGACCCGCCGCGGCATCCCCATCAGCCCGACGACGTGCATCGGGAAGAACGTCAGGTTGACGCCGATCGCCATCAGCCAGAACTGCCACTTCCCGAGCCGGTCGTCCAGCAGCCGACCCGTCATCTTCGGGAACCAGTAGTACAGGCCGCCCAGCGCGGCGAAGATCGTGCCGGGGATCAGCACGTAGTGGAAGTGGGCGACGACGTAGTAGGTGTCCGAGGTCTGCCAGTCGATCGGCACCGTCGCGAAGTGGACGCCGGTCACGCCGCCGATCGGGAACATGACCAGCAGCGCTAGCGCGTACAGCATCGGGATCTCGAAGCGGATCCGGCCGCCCCAAATCGTCGCCAGCCAGTTCAGGATCTTGACGCCGGTCGGGATCGCGATCACCATCGTCGTCGCGCCGAAGAAGGCGTCCGGGATGAAGCCCATCCCCGCCGTGAACATGTGGTGGGCCCAGACGAGCATCGAGTAGAAGGCGATGAACAGCCCCGACGCGACGACGAACGGGTAGCCGAAGATCCGCTTGCCGGCGAAGACCGGCACGATCTCCGAGATCATCCCGAAGGCCGGCAGGATCAGGATGTAGACCTCCGGGTGGCCGAAGAACCAGAACAGGTGCTGCCAGAGCAGTGGGTCGGCCCCGAGCGTCGCGTCGAAGAAGTGGGTGCCGAAGAATCGGTCGAACAGCAGCATCACCTGGGCCGCCGCCAGCGGGGGCAGCGCGTACAGGGTGATGATCGACGTCGCGACGGCCATCCAGGTGAAGATCGGCAGGCGGAACGCCGTCAGCCCCGGCGCCCGCAGCTTCGCAACCGTCACCAGGACGTTGAGGGCCGTGGCGATGCTGCCGACCGCCGTCACCAGCAGGCTGATGATCCAGTAGTCCACGCCCTGGTTCGTCGTGTACGGGCGGACGGTCAGCGGCGCGTAGGCGTACCAGCCCATGTCCGGCACGGCGTTGGCCAGGAAGCTGAAGTGGAGGATCAGCGCCCCGAAGAGGAACGTCCAGTAGCTCAGCGCGTTCAGGCGCGGGAACGCCATGTCCCGGGCGCCGATCTGGAGCGGCACGACGTAGTTGATGAAGCCGAACAGGATCGGCATCCCGACCAGGAACACCATGGTCGTGCCGTGCATCGTGAACAGGGCGTTATAGGCGTTCGGGCTGAGGAACTCGAGGCGCGGCAGCGTGAGCTGGACGCGCATCAGGAGCGCCTCGAAGCCCGCGATTGCCAGAAAAAGCACGCCCGTCGCGATGTAGAGGATGCCGATCTTCTTGTGGTCGGTCGTCGCCAGCCACGCCAGCAGCCCCTCGTAGCGTCCGCCGGCCTCGGCCGGGCGGGGGAGCGGGTGCGCGAGGGTCGCCATCGTTACTTCAACCCTTCGAGGTAGTCGACCAGGGCGCGCAGGTCGTCCTCCGGCAGCGACGGATAGCCGGGCATCAGCACGCCCGGTTTGATCCGCTGCGGGTCAACCAGCCAGGCACGCAGGTTCTCCGGGGTGTTGTCGAGCACGCCGGCCCCGATCGTCGTCCGACTCCCGAAGTGCGACAGGTCCGGCCCGACGCGCGCGTCGCTGACGCCCTGGATCGCGTGGCAGTTGATGCAGGTGTGCTGCTGGAACACCTGCTGGCCGCGCGGGACCGCCGCCGGCGCCGGCTGCTGGTTGCGTGCAACCCAGGCCCCGAACTGGTCCGGCGGCGTGGCGACGGCGCGAATCCGCATCCAGGCGTGCTGGGTGCCGCAGAACTCCGAACAGGCGCCGTCGTAGACGCCCGGCTGGGTGACCACCACGTTCATCGTCGTGACGTGGTTCGGCGTATTGTCCTTCTTCCAGCCGAACTGGGGGACCCAGAAGTTGTGCACCACGTCGGCCGAGGTCAGCTCCAGCCGGACCGGCTGGCCGACCGGCACGTGCAGCTCGTTGGCCGTCACGATGCCGAGGTCGGGGTAGACGTACTCCCACCACCACTGGTGGCCGATCACCTGAACCCGGAGCGGCGACGCCACCTCGGCCTCGACGGTCGACATCGTCCGCACGGTCAGGACGAACAGCACCACCAGCAGGAGGACCGGGGCGGCCGTCCAGGCCAGCTCGAGCTTTGTATTGCCGTGGATCTGGGCCGGTTCGGGCGCGCCCGGCCGCTCACGGAAGCGGAACATCGCGTAGAACGCCGCCAGGGCCACCGCTCCGGACACCAGGGACGCCAGGATCAGCTCGAGCGTGAACAGCCCCTCGACGGAGTGGCCCTGAGGCGTGACGGTGTTGAAGCTGTCGATGCTCCGGCAGCCACTCGCCGCCGGCAGCAGCGCGCAGGCCAACGCGCAGCGCGTCCAGCCTGGCCGTCGCGGGCCGCGCGGTCTCCCCGCGGAACCGTGTCCGTGAGCGAGGCGAGCCATAGGAGGGGACGCTCCGATGAGGGGGGAAGGGGGACGCCGAGGGAACGGGGGCGACGCATCGGGGCCGTGGAACCGGTGGCCCCGACCGACGCCCTTCTTATAGCCCGTTTGCACTCCGTGTGCATCCGTCCAAGTGCATAGCCTCCACCGAGCCCCGGACGCCGTGCGCCACAGCATGGTGATGGATTACGCCCGTCGCGCCGCCCCTCGGAGGTGTCGGTAGCGGCGGATCAGGACGTTCGTCGAGCTGTCGTGGGCCAGGCCCGCGTCGTCGGCGGCCTCCAACTCGGGGATGATCCGCATCGCCAGCGCCTTGCCCAGCTCGACGCCCCACTGGTCGAAGGCGTTGATCCCCCAGATCGTCGCCTGGGTGAAGACGCTGTGCTCGTACAGCGCCACCAGCGCCCCGAGCGTCCGAGGCATCAACCGCTCGGCGAGGATCGTGTTCGTCGGGCGGTTGCCCGGGAAGGTCCGGTGCGGCACCAGCTCCTCCGCGACCCCCTCCGCGCGCAGCTCGTCGGCCGTCTTGCCGAACGCGAGCGCCTCGGTCTGGGCGAATACGTTCGCCATCAGCAGGTCGTGGTGCTGCCCGAGCGGGTTCAGCGTCTGGCAGAACCCGATGAAGTCGCAGGGGATCAGCTTCGTGCCCTGGTGGATGAGCTGGTAGAATGAGTGCTGGCCGTTCGTGCCCGGCTCGCCCCAGAAAATCGGCCCGGTCTCGTAGTCGACGACCCGCCCGTCCAGCGTGACGCGCTTGCCGTTGCTTTCCATCGTCAACTGCTGGAGGTAGGCCGGGAAGCGCTTCAAATACTGGTCGTACGGCAGCACCGCGACCGTCTCGGCGCCGAAGAAGTCGGCGTACCAGATCGTCAGCAGCCCGAGCAGGACCGGCAGGTTGCGCTCGAACGGGGTCGCGCGGAAGTGCTCGTCCATCGCGCGGAAGCCGGCCAGCATCTCCCGGAAGCGATCCGGCCCGATCGCCAGCATCAGCGACAGGCCGATCGCCGAGTCCATCGAGTAGCGCCCGCCGACCCAGTCCCAGAACTCGAACATGTTCGCAGTGTCGATGCCGAACGCGGCCACCGCCTCGGCGTTCGTCGAGACGGCGATGAAGTGCTTCGCGACCGCCGGCTCATCGCCCAGGGACCGCAGCGCCCAGGCGCGGGCGGTGCGGGCGTTGGTCATCGTCTCGAGCGTCGTGAACGTCTTCGACGAGATGATGAACAGCGTCTCGGCCGGATCGAGGTCGCGCGTCGCCTCGGCGAAGTCGGTGCCGTCGACGTTCGAGACGAAGCGGAACGTCATGCTGCGCTCGCTGTAGTCGCGCAGCGCCTCGTACCCCATCACCGGGCCGAGGTCAGAGCCGCCGATCCCGATGTTGACGACGTTCCTGATCCGCTTGCCGGTGTGCCCGGTCCAAGCGCCGCTCCGCACGCGTTCGGAAAAGTCGGACATCTTGTCGAGGACGGCGTGGACCTCGGGCACCACGTCCTGCCCGTCGACGACGATCCGCTCCTCCCTCGGCGCCCGCAGCGCCACGTGCAGCACGGCGCGGCCCTCGGTCGTGTTGATCGTCTCGCCGCCGAACATCGCCACGATCCGGCCGCGCAGGTCGGACTCCTCGGCGAGCCGGACGAGCAGCCGGAGCGTCTCGTCCGTGACCCGGTTCTTCGAGTAGTCCAGGTACAGCCCGGCTCCCTCGGCCGCCAGCCGCTCGCCTCGGACCGGGTCGTCGGCGAAGAGGGCCCGCAGGTGCAGGCCCTCGACCTGGGCGTAATGGTCCCGGAGCGCGATCCAGGCGGGGCGCCGGGTGAGCGGGGTGGAGGGGGTCGCGTCGGTCGTGGTCATCTCGTCGGCCTCTCCGTCGGTGAGCGCGGCAGTTCAGTCGTACCTCTCGCGTCGCGCGCGGGGCTCGCCGCCGACTCCGAATCGTCGCTACCGGGGAAGGTAGCGCGCCGGCCGCCCGGTGCGCCCGAACTGTGTCCCCCGGCGTGCCGATCTGGTGCCGCCTCGACCGGCGAAGCCCGAGACGAGCCGGCAGGACACCCCGGCGGCACGCCGGATGAGCGACGATCCGCTTATGCCGCTTCGCCGCGACGCGACGGCTCGGTGTCGGTGCGCGCCGCACCGGACCCCACGGTCTGTGTCGTGACCGACGGGTCGCCCTCCTCGTCTACGGACTCGACCTCTATCTCGACGTACCGCCGGATGACGCGCAGCACCGCCAGGATCAGGACCGTCGTCCCGATCGCCAGGACGTAGCGCTCGAGGCCGACGGCGATGCCGACGCCCGCCGTGGCCCAGAGCGACGCCGCCGTCGTCAGCCCCTTGACGTGGTCCTTGCCGCGCGAGACGAAAATCGTGCCGGCGCCGAGGAACCCGACCGCGGCCACGACCGCCTCGAGGATGCGGAGCGGGTCGAATCGCAAGGCATCGCCGAGGTGCTGGAAGTCGTGGATGACCAGCCCGGCGAGCGAGACGAACAGGGCCGCGCCCATCCCGACCAGCATGTGCGTCCGCAGGCCGGCCGGCTTGCCGGTCGACTCACGCTCCCAGCCCATCGCGCCGGCCAGCACCAGGGCGACGACGAGCCGCAACAGGATCGATAGGTCTGCAGTCAAGCCAGGCCAGGTCACCCTCGTACCGTCCCGATCAAGGATGGAAGCGTCACGCTGCGCCGCGGCGACGCGGTTGCGGCGCGGCGCCGGCTCGGTCCGCCCACAGGAGCGCAGGGACGCCGAGCCGGGGAAATCCGTGTATGTGCCGGTGCAAGATCGGTTCCCCGCCTCGGCCGCGCCGAGGCCCAGCTACGATTGGGGGTGTCACGCTCCGACCGGCTGCGCCGGTCGGTCGGCGGGCTCGCGCCAGATCGTCTTCAGGCTCGTCGGGCAGATACCGAACGCGGCTCGCGCCGCTGAACCGTCGCCGAGACTGTCGCGCAGCATCACGTCAACGAGGGCGCTCGGCAGTGACGGGACGAGACGCCCGAGCGATCGCGCCAGCCAGCTCGGGAGATGGCGGATCCGGATATCACGCTCGCCGTTCACCAGCCGCTCCAGCTCGTCCATCGTCATCCGGTCGGGCCCGACCAGGTCGTAGACGCCCGGGGGGCCGCGTCGGAGCGCGGCGACCAGGGCCGTCGCCACGTCTCCGAGATAGACCCGGGCAACCAACTGCCGGCCGCTGCCGAAGACCAGGACGGCGTTCCCGCCACCTGCCAGGAATGCGGCGGCCGTCGGCCCCGGTGCGTCGGGCGAGCCGATGATGTGGCCGCAGCGGAAGACGACAACCTCCTTGCCGGTCGCGACGAGAACCCGTTCGGCGAGCGCCTTCGTTCGGAGGTACTCGTCGGGTGAGTCCACCGCGGCCCCGACGAAGCTCAACATCAGGAGCCGACGGGCCCGGCCGCCGCGCACGGCCCGGGCCACCGCCTCGGCGGTCTCGAGGTTCGCGGCTCGGTACGAGTTGTTCCCGATCGGTCGCAGCGTCCCGGCCAGGTGCACGATGTAGTCCGCCCGACCGAGCGCCGCCTGCGCCGGCGCAGAGTAGAGCGACCCGACGACGTGCTCCTCGACCGGTAACCGGGCCGCCGTGCGGGTGATGGCGACGGGAGCAACCCGGGCGCCCTGCAACCGTTCGAGCAGGGCCCGTCCTACCTGGCCGCCTGCGCCGGTAATCGCCACCGTCGGTAAGGGTCGGTCTTCCATCGAGCCCTTCCTTCCACCCGTACAGCGTAGCGCTGGCGCGCAGGTCCAGACAGGGATCATCACCCTACCCTTTCCGGGGCGAACGACCCGGAGTCGCACGCCGCGCATGGAAGCGTGAGGTCGACCGCCGTTCAGCGCCACCCGGTCTGGCGGGCCAGCCAGCCCCGGGCGACGGCGCCCTGCGCGGCCTGGAACGCACGCAGCGTCGGGAGTCCGGGCAGTGGCGGCTGGAGCGCCTGCCAGGTGAAGAAGCCGGCGATGGCCGCGGCTACGGCAGCAACGGCGCCGGGGTCCGCCGCCCGGCCCGCCGAATGCCGGGCGAGCAGCTCCTCCGGCGGCGGCCCGCCCTGCATCGCGACGCTGGGCGCGAACAACGCCACTTCGACCCAGGCCGCCCCCACCCGCGCGTGCGGCCAGTCGACCACGACGACCCGCTCGTCGGCAAGCAGCAGGTTGTCCGCCCGTACGTCGAAGTGCAGCAGGGTGTCCCCGGCGGCGACTTCGGGAGCCTTCGCCTCGAGGTCGGCGAGCGCGGCGAGGTGGCGAGCGGACCAGGCGTCGAGATCGGCCGGCCGCTCCGCCAGCAGGTGCCGCCAGCCGCGCCCACGCGTTTCGAACCACGCGGCGGCCGGCGGGGCGACGGCCGCCGGCAGCGGCGATGGCGTCAGGTCCGCCGAGAGCGCCTCGAGAGCGTCCAGGACCCGGCCCAGCTCGTCCGCGCGCCAGGGCAGCGCCGGCTGCCGTCCCTCGACGTCCTCGAAGACGAGGACGACCCACCCGCCGTCGCCCTCGTCGTGCGACCAGAGCAGCCGGGGAACCGGCGCGCCGGCGGGCAGGGCCGCGACGATCTGCGCCTCGCGGCGGTGGAACGCGGGGGCGCTGGCATTCGGCTCCGGTCCGACGGCCTTCAGGAAGACGCGCCGCCCGTCCGCCGTGCGCAGCCGAGCGGCGGCGCCCGGTGAGAACCCGCCCGGCTGCGTCCTCGCCTCCACGACCGAACTCCCCAGCCACCCAACGGCCGCCGCCCGGATCCGCGTCGGCAGCCCCGGCCAGTCGATTCTGGCCCCTGTCGCCGGCGGCACACTCGAGGTCACATTCGCCACTCCCGGCTACCGAGCGGTGCGCCATCCCCCGCGATCCATCGAGCGTGTCGGCCACGCCGGTCGAGACCGATCTCAGATCGGCAGTATACGCCCGGTCCCGAATGCGCCTCGCCGGGGACCCACCCCACAGGTCCACCGGCGAAACCATTCTTGGTGCCTACCGCCCGGATGGACGCCACATCGTCGAGGTGGCCCTGGCCGGCTGCGCGGACGAGCGGTAGCGCTCCGCGACTCACCCTTGGCGCCGAACTCCCTGAACACCCAGACCGCCCGGGTGTGGGCGTTCGCGAGCGCGTCGTCGCTGTGTTCCGAGACTCAGCGCAAGCGGTATTCCCACACGCGGCCGTCGTGGTACAGGATGATCCCCTCGCCCTCCCGCGTCACGACGACGATCCCGCGCTCGAACAACTGCCAGCTCGCGTCGGCCGTGCTCTCCTCCTCGAGCGCCCAGCCGAGCGGCCCGGCCGGTCCGCCGTACTCTTCCCGCCACGCCTTCCCGAACCCGAGTCGCGGCTCGAAGAAGCCAGCGGGCGCGGCGAGGCCAAGCTGGGCCGGCTCCGGTTCTCGGTAGGTGTCGCGGGTCCCGGACCAGGTCCCGCCGTCGAGCGGAACACCCGTGATCGTCGCCGGGCCGTACTTGACGACGTAGATGCCTCTCGCGTGGAGCATCACCCCGCCCTGGAAGCGCTGGAGGGCGGTCGGCGCGGTGAACATCGGGGCGACCGCGCAGCCGAGCGAGACGGCCGCCTTCTCGTAAACCGAGATCGTCTCGTCGCCGGGGGACGGGCAGGCCTCCGGCGGGCGCAGGTAGCCCTCGTAGCCCGGCTCCAGCGTGCCGACGTTCAGGGTGTCGACGACGCACTGGCCGCCGGTCCGCACGTAGCCGGCGACTTCGAGCGCCGTCCCCATCTTGATGTCGAACGGACGGTAGTAGGACGCGCCGTAGGTGCTGTTGACGATGATCGATGCCTCGCCGCCCGACCTCGCCTCGGCCGGCTTGACCTGACGATCGACGGTCAGCGTCAACAGGAACTGCGACGCGCTCAGCCGCTCCGGCGGCTTCGTCGCCCGGCCGATCAAGTGGCAACGGGTCGGACCGGCCGGCTGGGCGGCCTGGATGGCGAGCGTGGCCCCGGCCAGTGCCGGGCCCAGGCCGAGCAGCAAGCTCGCTGCCAGGATCGCGCCCACGCGCGGGAGCCTCATGGTCGTCCTCCGTCCGTCGTTCGTGGCTGTGGCTCATCCGGCCACGGGCGAAAGGCGGGAGGCAGGCGCCGAGCGGCGCCGCCAACCGCTTCCAGCTCCCGCCCGGCCCGTGGCGGTGCCGGCTCCTCCACCTCGTCAAGTGGGGAATCGTAGGCCGCCACGTCCTGGTAGACCGTGAACGCGCGCTTCTTCCGACCGGATGACTCGGCCAGCCCGTAGTAGAGGTCCGCTTCCGGCACGTCCTGGGCATGGAACCAGTAGGCCCGCGCAACGTATCCCACCTGGCGGAAGGTGTCGAACGCGATCAGCAGGTTGGTGGCCTGCACCTCCGGCGAGACGTGGGCCGTCGACCAGCCAAACTCCGTGACGTACGTCGTCTTCGCCGTCTCGGCCCCCTCGTACGAGAGGTACGCGTCGCGCACGTCGTCAAGGTAGAAGCGCAGCTTTTCCTCCGACGTGACGCTCCCGCCATCGATGTAGATATGCTGCCCGACGTGGTCGAAGGGATACGCGCCCGGGCGCCAGCCGGTGTGGCCCAGGCCCATCTCGTACGTGGCGCAGAGGTAGTCGCCGCCGCTGCCGACGCCGGTGGGGCAGGGGCTCCGCGCGAACAGCAGCGCCGGGCCCTCCAGGTCGTGCCCGAAGAGGCCGCCGGAGATGACGACGGCGTCCGGGCGGGCAACCTTGATCGCCTGATAGGCGTGCGTCAGTGCCCAGGCGAGTTCGCGGGTAGGTGAAGCTCCCGCCCTTCGGCCGGCCCCGGTCGTCGCGCTCCGTCCAGGCATTCGGCTCGTTCCAGATCTCCCAGTACCGGATCTTGTGCTTGAAGTGCGTGGCGAGGACCTCGGCGGCATCGTCGCCGAAGCGGCGGAGGTACGCGTTGTCGCCGTCGCCGCCGGCCTGCTCGGCGTTGTTCGCCGTCCACTCCTCCTGCGAGCCGTGCCAGGCCTCGTGCCCGATCAGCGCGAGCACCCGGACGTTGTTGGTCAGCGCGAGGTCGACCACCTCGTCGTACGTGTCGAGCGCCATCCGGCCGTTGCAGCCGACGCTCGTCCAGTCCCGGAAGCACGCGCCCAGGCGGAAGTTCAGACGGACCCAGCCCGCCTCGGCCTCGTGCATGATCGGGTTGTGGAGCGAGAACGACGAGTAGAAGTGGATGTTGCCGCGATCGTCGACGGCCCAGCCACCTTGGAGCCCCTGGTGCTGCTCCTGCGCTCGGGCAGCCGGCGTGACCAGGAGCAACAGCGCCAGGCAGAGCCCGATCGCACGAGACCAGCGTGCCACCTGCCGTGAACCTCGCACCTATCCCCCGTCGCTCCGTCGACTGTACCGACCCTCGCCGCCGACGCGAGACCGGCCCGCCGCAGGATACCCCACATGCACGAACAGCGGCGGATCCACGCTACGCCGCTGCCGCGAGGCCGCCGCAATCACGGGTCGGCGGCGACGCGGGTGCCGCAGGGCGCGCTCGGTCTCGGCCCAAACCGGCGCGACCCCGATCCTCGTCGGGCGAGCCTGAAGGCTGCCCACCGGGCAAGGCGCGCGGGGAACCGCGACAGGCCCTCGGGAAGTGCTCAGCGCTGGATCTGGACGTCGATCAGCTTCGCGAACCCGCCCGCCGGCCAGCCGCTCGCGTCGAGCAGCGGGACGGGACGGCCGCGTTCGAGCAGGATGATGCTCAAGCGGTAGCGGCCCGCCGGCGTCTTGTCCGGGATCGGCATCCGGAGCTGGTCGCGGATCAGCTCGCCCGCGGACCACATCCAGGACGGGTACATCCGATCGACCGGCTCGCTGTCGCGCGAAGCCCACGTCACGCTACGCTCGTCTTCCAGCTTGGCGCTCACCGTGAACACGCCCGGATAATCCCGGAGCGAGCGCCAGAGCAGGTCGAGCTGGAGCGTCTCGCCGGACTCGATGAGGGCGACGTCCCCCCTGTACCGCACCGGCTCGGGCACCTGGCGGCGGGCGTTCAACCCGATCTGGAGGTCGAACGACTCCAGCCGGGCGCGGTTGTCGAAGGTGGCGCCGGACGTCCGCGCCAGCTCGGCCGGGGCGCCGCCGCCGCGCACGTGGACCGGCCCGACCCGAATTGAGCCCTGCGTCGGCAGCAGCTCGACCAGCTCCATGTTGCGGACCGGCATCGGCCGCCCGGTGCGCGAGAAGGCGCCGAGGTCGATCTGGTACACCCCCGGTGGCAGACCGGCCGGGACGACGAGCTGGGTGTCGCTGCGGAAGGTCAAGCCGTCCGGCGTGAGCGCCGTCCGGCGCGCCTCGGTGGCGAAGCCCCAGTTCTGCTCGTCGATGTTCGATAGGCGGGCGTACGGTTGCGTCCGCCTGATTCGCTCGGGCTCGCGGTCGATCCCCTGCCAGTACGTCGAGAGATCCAGCGTCGTGCCGGCCGGGACGCTGTCCGTGCGGCCGAGCGGGACGCCGTCCACGGTCAGGTCGTACCCGAGCAGCATCAGCGTGTCGCCGAGGTTGATCTTGAGCGGGCGCTGGGCGAGCGGGGGCGGCTGGTAGGCGGCGGCGTAGAACGAGACGCCGAACGGCATCAGGAACAGGAGCGCGACCAGCAGGGCGCCGCGCGTCAGGACCGGCCGGGAGACACGCAGCCGGGGCAGCGCAGCGGCGACGCGCGGGCGGCGCGCCCAGGCAATCGACAGCAGCCCCAGGCAGACGACCAGCACCGCCAGCGACACCCGCTCGCCCCAGGCGCGGATTGGCGTGTTCTCGAACAGGATCTCGATCCAGTGCTCGCCGGCCGGGACCCGCACGCCGATCAGCCCCTCCGGATTCGTCGCCTCGATCTCGGTCGGGCGCCCGTCGATCTCGGCGCGCCAGCCGGGGAAGTAGGCCGTGTTCAACACGATCCGGCCGTCGCTCGGGGCGCTGACCTTGAAGACCTGGCGATTCGTCTCCTTCACCAGCCGGTCGACGTGGATGCGGGGGTCGGAAGACGGGACGTGCACGTCGGGCGACTCGCCGCCGAGGACGATCGCCAGCGCCTCCGGCGAGACAAACGGCTTGTCCTTCACCCAGATCGGCACGTACTCGCCGGCCACCGTCGTGCCGAGCAGGTGGTACATCAGCTCGAAGCGGGTCGCCTCGGCCGGGTCGATCTCGCCCTCGACCGTGTTCGCCATGATCGGCCGCAGCCCGAGCGTGTTCGTCAGCAGCGTGAACACGATCAGCACGGCCGCCACGGCCGGCTGCCAGCGCCGGGCGACGACATCGACCAGGAAACCGGTCAGCACGCTCGTCGGCAGCGCCATCAGCAGCAGGAACCGCCACGGGAACTGAGCGAACGGCAGGAGCGGGATGGTGTCCCAGGCCCAGAGGGACGCCGGCCGGGTGAACCAGAACGCGATGCCGAAGACGAAGACGCTGATCGCCGCCTCGCCGCGCGCTCGGAACGAGAACCGCTTGAAGAAGAGCAGCGCGACGAGTGCCCCGAGGCCGCCGAGGACGACCTGGACCAGCCCCATCTTGTAGGCGTACTCCGGCGACTCCGGGAAGATGATCCCGTAGACGTGGATGATCCGGTTCGGCATGATGTCCTTGAGGGACGGGAAGTGGTCCGCGTGGGACACGTACAGGAGGCCCTCGAGCTGGATCAGGTGCTTCTCGCCGAGCGCCGGGAAGGACAGGTACGCCGTCAGGGCGTAGGCCAGGAGCGTCGATCCGAGCAGGAGCGCCGCCGGACGGAAGGCGCCGCGCAGGCCGTACTGGCGCTCGACGAGCCCGCGCACGAGCAGGAAGGCGCAGTACAGCGCCAGGACGCCGGTGTAGATGAAGGCCGACAGGTTGTGGGTCAGCACCAGGCCGGCGTAGCAAGCGGCGGCCGCCACGACGTACGGCAGGCGCCCGCGCAGCGGCCCCGGACGGACGACGCGGCCGAACGCCCAGAGGATCGCCGGGAACCAGGCCATCGCGAAGAACTCGGGCAGGTCGCCGCGGTAGT